>JAITAH010000066.1 GCA_031284225.1 Dysgonamonadaceae bacterium
AAGATGTGGCAGCATTGTCGCCGGGCGTTTCATGGGGTTATAATTGGGGACACACCGGTTCTGGAAATGAATCGGCTTTCAAAACCTACGATTTTGAATTTGTCCCGATGGCATGGAGCGGACTTGATAAGGAGTTCATTCGTAACTATTTGTCTTCTCATCCGGAGGTAAAGTACATACTTGGATTTAACGAACCCAATTTTAATAAGCAATCGAATTTAACGCCTGCACAAGCAGCTGAAAAATGGGCTGATATCGAAGAAATTGCCGATGAATTCGGATTAATAACTGTGGGGCCTGCGGTGAATTACAGCCCGGATGCTCCGTATCAAAATCCGTTTAAATGGTACGATGAATTTTTCGAGGCGTGCGCGGATTGCCGTGTCGATCATATTGCTGTCCATTTGTATATGCCTACGATGTCTGCCATAAAATCAAACATTGAACAATTCAAAAAATACAACCGCCCCATCTGGTTGACCGAGTTTTGTGCATGGGAAAACAATACGACGCTTGCCGCTCAAAAGCAATTCATGATAGAAACACTCGACTATCTGGAAACCGACCCGGATGTTTTCCGGTACGCTTGGTTTAAAGAACGCGGCTGGAGTGACGGTCATCCGTATATGCAACTGCTCGATCAGCGAAATGAAGGCGTGTTGAAAGATTTGGGAGAGGTATTTGTTCACATGTCTTCTTACGACGACGACTATTATTTTACCGTCGATCAAGTCATTCCTTCCGAACATTATGTCCGCATGAAAGGAATCAGCATGGAAAAAACTTCCGACGAATCGGGGCATATCAACTTATGTGAATTTGACGTCGGCGAGTGGGCGGATTACAACGTGGATATACCGGAAACAGGCGAATATGTGGTTTCTTTCCGGGTGGCCGCCGAATATCCGGACGATTCCGAAATAAAACTGTCTGTCGATGGAAAGGAGATTGCTTCTTTGATCTTTGAGAAAAAAGGAATAGGCGTATGGGATACGCAACAGTGTAAAGCTGTTTTCGATGCGGGAAAACAAACCGTCCGCACCGGTTTCAAAAAAGGCGGCTTGAAACTGAATGAGTGGTCGATTTCCAGACAGAAATCATCTATTCACAACGTTTCCGAAATACAGCGCTCTGTCTTTCCTAATCCGGTGACGGATAAACTCTATATCGGCGGAGAAGAACCGAACACTTTTTTAGGAGTTTTCGACTTGAGCGGTAAAAAGTTAATCGAGCAAAAAAACAGTTCGTTTATCGACCTTTCACCTTTAAACAATGGCATTTACATGGTTGTGGTTTGCAGGTCTTCCGGCGAAAAAACGATTCATAAAGTAATTAAGAAATAATAGAAATGAGAAAGATAAGTCTTCTGTTGATGATAAGCGTTTTTGTGTTTTCCTCCTTTGCTAATGAGGATGTATTGTTGGATGATTTTGAAGCCGGCGATCAAGGCTGGTCGCCGGTCGATCAAGGTTGGGTTGACTTCGAAATTGTAGATAATCCTCTCCCGGACGCCGGCAATTCCAGCGCAAAAGTAATGAAAGTGGTACGAAAGGCTCAAACACAAACGTGGGCCGGTATTATTCTCCGGAATACAATGGAGCTGGCTTTTGGCGCTTTCCCCGAACAATACCGCTATATTCATGCAAAAATTCTTAAAACGACAAACGGTAAAGTGGCTTTCAAGTTAGAAAAAAACGGCGATGCAGGCTCGTTTACCAACTCACAAAACTATACTCCTACAGGACAATGGCAAGAAATTGTTTTTGACGTTGGAGGCGCCGGAGGAACGTATTACGACGATTATTTTATTATGCCCGATCAAACCGAAAATCTTTCGGAAGATATTACGATTTATATTGATGAAATAGTATTAAAACCCGATCCGGACGCCGGTGAAAACAGGGAAATCGAACTTCCCGGAACATTTCAGTTAGTTTGGAGCGACGAATTTAACGGTAGCGGCTATGATACGGATATTTGGTCTCCTCAAATCAGAGGCGACGGTTTTGGAAATAATGAATTACAATATTATACCGGACTTGAAAAAAATATCTTTATTCGTGAGGGGAATTTGGTTCTTAAAGCTTATAAAGAACCCTACCAAAACAGGGAATACACATCCGGCAAATTGTGGAGTCAAAACAAAAAAGATATAAAATACGGACGAGTGGAAGCGCGTTTCAAATTGCCCAAAGGTCGTGGCGCTTGGCCCGCTATTTGGATGATGCCTCAAAACAGCGTTTATGGCGGATGGCCCAACAGCGGTGAAATCGACATTATGGAATTTGTCGGGTACGACGCCAACAAAGTGTACGGAACTGTACACCGGGGCGCTGGCTCAGGCGGAAACGGGAATGGCGCCAATACAAGTATTACCGGAAAAACCGATGATTTCCACGTGATCCGGATCGATTGGGAACCGGGCTATATCAAATGGTACTTGAACGATCAACTTTTCCATACTTATAATAATGCTTTTGCCGGTAGCGCCCAATGGCCTTTCGACCAAGAATTTTATGTTATTCTTAATTTTGCTGTAGGAGGCGATTGGGGAGGCGCTCAAGGAGTGGATGAAAGCATCTGGCCGCAGGAATTTCTGATTGATTACGTTCGTGTGTATCAAAAATCGGAGAAAACAGCGATCAGGCAAGTTAAAAACGCTTCGTTTTCTGTTTCTCCACTTTCAAACGATGAATGGAAAATTAATTCATCTTCCCAATTTCCGTTAAAGGTTACTGTATATTCTTTAAGCGGACAAAAACAATGGTCGAAAAACATCGGTACCGGCGATTCTAAAATCAATATATCCGATTTGCCTCAAGGATTTTATATCATTACTGTTTCGGATAAAACTCATTTCTGTTCTCAAAAAATTATAAAGCGATAAAACAGACAATATATGAAGCGATTTTTCAAAACGGTTTTACCAAGAATTGTCTTTTTGACATTACTTGTTTCTTGCGGAAACCAAAAAGAAAACAATTCGATCGATAAAAAGGTGGAAGATTTATTATCTCAAATGACTCTGGAAGAGAAGATCGGTCAAATGGTGCAGCAAACTACCATCGGCTATACCGATAATATGATTGGACAAATTAAGCAAGGGAATATTGGTTCGATACTGAACGAAGTAGATCCTAACACAATCAACAGTCTGCAAAAAGTTGCCGTAGAAGAAAGCCGGTTAGGGATTCCTATCCTTTTTGCACGCGACGTCATTCACGGATTCAAAACGATTTTCCCCGTTCCTTTGGGGCAGGCCGCTTCTTGGAATCCTCAATTAATAGAAGAAGATAGCCGGATTACCGCTGTTGAGGCTACTTCGGCAGGTATCCGCTGGACTTTTGCGCCAATGTTGGACATCGCCCGCGATCAACGATGGGGGCGTATTGTAGAAGGCTTTGGTGAAGATCCTTACCTGACTTCCACTATGGGTGTAGCAATGATTAAAGGATTTCAGGGAAAAGAATTGAGCGATCCTGCTTCGATGCTTGCCTGCGCCAAGCATTTTGCCGGTTATGGAGCTGCCGAAGGCGGACGCGATTATAACACAACCGTTATTTCTACCGAACAATTGAGAAACACCTATTTACCTCCTTTTAAGGCTGCGGTAGATGCAGGAATAGGTACGCTGATGGTTTCATTCAACGAAATCAACGGAATACCGAACTCCGGAAATACTTGCTTGATTCAAGATATTCTCCGGAAAGAATGGGGATTTGACGGATTGGTAGTAAGCGATTGGAATTCCATAGGCGAAATGTTGAACCACGGATATGTGGAAAACCCTGAACAGGCGGCTGAAATGGCGTTGAAGGCAGGCGTTGATATGGATATGGAAAATCATGTTTATCTTCATCACTTGGTCCGGTTGCTGAAAGAAAACAAAATAAAAGAGCCGATGATCGATGACGCCGTCCGGCGAATATTAAGGCTTAAATTCAAGTTGGGGCTTTTTGAAAATCCATACGTTGAAATAAAAGAATCCGTTTTCTATGCAGAAGCGCATTTGGCAAAAGCAAAAGAAACCGCTATCCAAAGCGCTATCCTGTTAAAAAATGAAAACAATATACTTCCGCTCGGCGACAACATAAAATCAATAGCAGTGATTGGTCCAATGGCGGACGCTCCGCACGATCAACTGGGTACTTGGGTTTTCGACGGCGAAAAATCCCACACGATTACTCCGTTGGCGGCTTTAAGAACGGAATACGATTCTCAATTGAAAATCAACTACGCTGCCGGACTTAGCTACAGTCGGGATTTGGATAAAAAACAGTTTACACAAGCTTTGGCTGCTGCAAAAGCAAGCGACGTCGTATTGTTTTTCGGAGGAGAAGAATCTATTCTTTCAGGAGAAGCGCACAGCCGGGCGGATATTTCCCTGCCGGGCGCTCAAAAAGATTTATTGGCAGAAATTGCCAAAACAGGGAAACCGATTGTGCTGGTGGTGATGGCCGGTAGAGCGATAGAAATTTATAAAGAGCTTCCGCTCGTGGATGCTTATCTTTTTTCTTTTCATCCCGGGACAATGGGGGGACCTGCTCTTGTTGATTTGATTTTCGGTAAAGCCGTTCCTTCCGGAAAGTTGCCGGTAACTTATCCTAAAATGGTAGGGCAAATGCCGCTCTATTACAATCATAAAAATACAGGGCGGCCGCCTGTGGGCGAATTGGCAACAATCGAAAACATTCCTTTGGAAGCAGGGCAGGTGTCGCTGGGTAATACAAGTTATTATCTGGACGCCGGAAAAGACCCTTTGTTTCC
>JAITAH010000114.1 GCA_031284225.1 Dysgonamonadaceae bacterium
CCTGTTTTCTATCTTCTTTCCGTTCAATCAAGTAAGCGGCAAGCAAACCTAAACCGCCGAAAACGGAGATGCCCGAAAAATAAAGGATAAAACGAAGATGCTCTAATTCACGACGTTCGTACAATTCATTCAGATTATAGCTCGCAAAATCAATCAGGCTGTATTGGAGGATAAATGCCAATAAACACCCTACCCCCACGCCTGTCAACAACAAGGAAAATCGCAATGCCCAGGAGCTGTAATCCTTTTTCACAAACGAAATTTCGGGAAAATTAATCACATTCCCGGCTTCATTTTCAGAGACAAAGGCAGGGAGTTTCTCAATCAGCGCCATTCTTTCGTTCTTTCTTGCAAACAATTCAACCAATTTGTAGATACCTAATACGATAAATCCAATAATGAAAATAGCTGTTAAATCCATAACGTAATCTTTTTTAATGTAAATAACTCAATTTATTTTACACTCCTTTGACGCAAAACCGCCGATATGGTTACATTTTTTTTCATTCTTTTCATTTTCTTCGGTAATTTTGTAACCGAACGCATCGCTTGGCGTCTAAAAAGCATGGGAAACGTCGATGATCACTTTTATATTCAACAAATAAAAGCCGGAAACACACAGGCTTTTAACGGAATTGTATCGAAATATCAAAGCCGGTTGTTGACGATTATCGCGAAAATTACCGGCAATCGCCAAGACGCCGAAGACATTTTACAGGAAGTATTCCTCAAAGTATTTCAATCGCTGGAGCAATTCAAAGGCGAAGCGGAATTTTCGACGTGGCTTTACCGCGTGGCTTACAATACGACGTTGAGCGAATTGCGGAAAAAGAAAGTTGCGTTTGTTCCGATGGACAATAATTTTTCCGCCGAAAACGAACCGGTTAACGAAAGTATCGATGAAATGGATACCGAACACCGTTTGCACTGTCTGAATACCGCCTTGAAACGACTTTCTCCGGACGACGCTTTTTTAATCACATTATATTATTTGAAAGAACAATCGATCGATGAAATCGGTCAAATCAGTAACTTATCCATTTCCAACGTTAAAGTCCGGCTGCACCGTATCCGAAAAAAATTAGCGGCGGAAATTAATCAATTAATAAACGATGAAAACAACAGATAATCAATTATTGGAAAACCTGTTCCGGGAAATCCCTTTGGAAACGCCTTCGGACGGATTCATGGAAACCCTCTCGCTACGGATCAAAAAAGACCTCCGGAAGCAGGCGCGGAAACGGAAATGGATGACCGTTATCCAGCTGGCGGCAGGCGTTATCGGAATTCTCAGCACGCCGGTCATCTTTTACCGGCAAACGGATTTTACGTTTGCTTTCCCCAAAACCGCTCTTTCGTTCGATCCCCTGATTGTAGTAATCGGATTGGCCGTTTTACTGGTACTGATAGGCGATAGTTTAATACGGAAATACACGCATCATTCCTACAAATAGTGATAAGGTCCGGCGCCCAGGTACAATAACGGCGCTTGATTGCCGAACAAGGCGCCGTCTTTGCATGAAAAAACTTATTTTTTTTTAATTTTGTGCAACGTTTTACTTCATTTTTTCATCTAATAAACAAATGGGCAAAAATGTCTGACCATCAAGATCTAATCGCGGGATGTAAACGCAAGGATACATGGGCAAGAAAAGAGTTGTACGAGCTGTATGCTCCTGCGATGTTGGGCATTTGTGCGCGTTATGTAGATGAGAAAGAAACCGCCCTGGATATTTTACATGAGGGATTCATCAAAGTTTTTACTAAAATTGAGAGTTATTCCGGGGCGGGCTCTTTCGAGGGATGGATGCGGAAAATATTTATAACGTCTGCATTGGAATACTTACGAAGCGTTAAAGCGTTCAGTGGAACGATCAGCCTGGAACATTGGACAGAAAAAACGGCAAATGATGCCGACACAGATATTGTCGAGCAACTTTCGGCCGACGAAATTATCCGGTGCATTAACGAATTGCCTCCCGGATTTCGAACCGTTTTCAACCTTTACGCCATAGAAGGTTATTCACATGCCGAAATCGCTCAAATACTGAACATACAGGAAGTATCTTCCCGTTCGCAATTGGCGCGCGCTCGGCAACTGTTACAAACCAAACTCCGGGAATTATACAATATAAGAAGATGAAAACAACAGATAAATGGACGGAAACAGATAATTTCAGCCGGATTATTCGGGATAAACTGAAAGATTATTCGTTACCCATAGAAGCGGGTTCCTGGGAAGAACTCGAAAAACGACTGAATACCCAGTCCAAAAAGAAAATTTTGCTTTGGCCGGGGATTTCAGGCATTTCAGTAGCGGCATCTATTGCAGGCGTCGTTCTATTTTTATATCATCCTAAAAATTTATATTATGACAACACAACATTCGTACCCCATCATGCGGAAGGAATTACAGAGAATGTACTTGCGGAAGAAAATTTATCATCTGCTTGTCTTTCAGGTGTTCAAACTCAACCGGCTTTGCAAGGTCCGGGCAGAAATGAAACCCCGGGGCTGGAACTTGCTTTTCACGAGCCTGATGTAACCGTTGCAGAACAGACGGCGCCGGAAGACACAAAATCGACTGTAAAAGAGGAGATTAATCAAAAAGAAACGCCCTCGTCCAAGTCCGATAAGCCTCGAATAGCGGAGGATTGGCAAGACGAAAAACCATTGATTCCTTCCAAAAAATCCAAAAAGAGATCCGGCAGTTTGGATTTTCATATCAGTTCGGGAGGCGGATTGTATGCTTCGAACAACCAGTTAAACACCGTCAACAGCGAGTATGCATCGGCGTTGCGTTCAAATAAATTCGCATTAAACGCGCCGGCTCCATTGAGTAACGATATACTCGGCCCTGATGATTTCGGGAAAATTTCGCACTTGCCGCCAATTTCCGTCGGACTGAGCGTTCGAAAATCATTGACCGAATATTTGTCGATCGAAAGCGGACTAACTTATACCTATTTATATTCTACGTTCGAAAATAAAGTTCCTCAGCGGGACGCTCGGTTAACGCTGCACTATTTGGGGATTCCGGTTAATCTGGTTGTCGATTGGTCGCCCCATTCGCACAGTTTATGGAATTTATACCTTTCCGCCGGAGGAATGGTCGAAAAAGGTTTGCTTGCCCATTATGTGCAAACCACGCATACGGCCGGAAGCGACGTCGAGGTCAACACCAATATTTCCAACGAAAAAATCCAGGGTTTACAATGGTCTGTTCAGGCGGCATTGGGCGTATCGTACCGATTCCATCGGAATTACAGTCTCTTTCTGGAACCGAAAGCAAGCTATTATTTAGATAACAATCAACCGTTTAATGTCCGCACAGAACATCCTTTTGTGCCGGGAATAAACATAGGACTCAGGCATACATGGTAAGAAACAAGAAATTTATGAAAAAAATAATTGCCGTTTTATTTCTGCAAACCGGCTTGTGGGTGGGCTGTAGTGTCGATTCATCGCAAACAATCCATTACAGTGTCAACGAGCCGGTTTTTACTTCTGCCGAAACGTTCCGGCGTTCCATTCAGATCACAACCGAAGCCCGTTCTTTGCACGATTGCGGGGAAATCGGCTTTTACGACAACTATCTGTACATTTCCGAACCGGGAAAAGGGATTCACATTGTGGATAACACTCAACCCGAACAACCGAAAATCAAAGGATACATCGAAATTCCGGGACATCGGGATTTAACGATTCGGGACCGGCAATTGTATGTCGATGCGTTGATTGATTTGGTTTGGTTCGATTTATCCAATCCTGCGCAACCGGTTTTGCAAGGACGAATGGAAAATATATTTCCCGACGCTCTGCCGGCCATCCCCAACGAATACGGATATGATTACGAATTGTGTCAAAAGGGCATCGCCCAAGGCAAAATCGTAACCGGATGGCAATTGAAAGAACGGAAGCAGCAAAACTCCTACAACGAGTCGATGAATGCCGATGCGGCTCATTCATCCCCTACCCTTTCACAAGGGAATGCTTTCGCGGGAATTATAAACAAATATTCGCACTTTGCATTGTTCGATTACTATCTTTATGCCGTCATAAACAATTACATCCATATCATTGATTTATCCGGCGAAACGCCTAAAAAAATAGAAAGCAATGTATCTGTTGCAAATGTGGAAACCATTTTACCTTATCGCGACAAACTGTTTTTGGGAACTTCTACGGGAACGGTGATTTATTCGGTCAAAGATCCGCAGCATCCGATCTATTGCTCGCAAATTCCACACGTTTACGGCTGCAATCCGATAGCTATCCACAACGACTATGCATATCTAACCGTCCGTTCCGGCAATTCCTGCGGACAAAACACCAATGAGTTAATCATTATGGATATCAGCAACGCCAAACAGCCCCAAACGCTTGTTTCATATTCGATGAAAAATCCGAAAGGATTGAGTATCCACGACGGGCTTCTGTTTTTATGCGACGAAGGCTTAAAGGTCTTTAAAATCGGTCAGCCGGAAATGATGATGACCGGTCAGTTAGCGCATTTCAAAGAAACAAACGGGGACAGCGTGATTCCTTTCAACAATCGCCTGATGATGATTGCCGACAATGGTTTATATCAATACGAGTATTCCAATGGGAATATCCGGTTGATCAGCGTTATTTCAATTAAAAAATAAATCCGAACAAAGCCTGATTCTTGTTCAATCAGCTAAATTCATGAAATAAAAATCATACGCGTTTCAGACAACAACCATTAAAAAACACATTATTTACTGATGAAAACTGTTCGATTCTTATGCATAATCCTTTGCAGCCTGTGTTTGTTTTCCTGCTGCGACCATTGTTATTTCAATGATGAGGAAATGCAGATATGTCCGGATCCGGATATGTCCCAAATCCAATGTAAAGCAATTTATCTTTCTCCGCAGACGAGCCTTCCGGAAGAAATTCTGATTTTCGACGGCAATCAATTCGATTGGTTTAACGAAGCCACCGGCGAATTACATTTCAATTCTATTAATATCCGGCACACTTCTACGGAGTTGGTTCGTTTATTAGATCAGTACGAGTATGTAAAATTTTTCGTAAATGGCGAAGAAGCGTTTACGACTGCTTGCACGGTAACCAACGAAACAACACAAGTCATTAACGAACCGGTGTTGTATTACGACAGTAACAGGAGAAAGTTTTATATCCAAAAACATCTGCTTTCCAATACGGAAACAATAGGATTAGTTCCCGATTTTTTCACTCAAGCGGAAGAAAATTGGCAAAAAATCCAACAGGGATGGCAAAAATTCATTCATCAACTGAAAAAAGAACATAGATATCGAAACAGTCTTTCTTCTGTTTTATTGATAAAAGTAGATTATACAACCCATGTTTTTGAAGGCGGAGTCG
>JAITAH010000157.1 GCA_031284225.1 Dysgonamonadaceae bacterium
TAAAGCGGCTCCAGCAGCAGCCGGAAAGAAAAAATAATTGACGGATTTCTGTCCTTGCGGATTGGAGCCGCAGTTTTCGGATTCAACGCATGAATGCAATTTTCGCGTCGAGCACGGAATGACAAGAAAAAGTCAAGGGTTGAGTAAATAAATTCAGCGGAATTTGTTGAAGCGACCAAAGAGTTTACAACCAGTTAAAAACAAAAATTTACAAGAAAATGAGAAAAGCTAAGCCTAAGAAACGGCAGATCCTCCCGGATCCTGTATTTGGCGACCAAAAGGTAACGAAGTTCGTTAACCATTTGATGTACGATGGCAAAAAAAGTACTGCCTTCGATATTTTTTATACCGCATTGGATAAGGTAAAAACCAAACTATCCAACGAAGAGAAAACTCCTCTCGAAATTTGGAAACAAGCGTTAGACAACATCACCCCGCTGGTGGAAGTGAAATCCCGTCGTATCGGAGGGGCAACCTTTCAGGTTCCCACTGAAATCCGCCCTGATCGGAAAGAATCCATCTCCATGAAAAATATGATTGCATTTTCCCGCAAAAGAAGCGGAAAATCGATGGCAGACAAACTGTCGGCCGAGATTGTAGATGCTTTCAACAGCCAGGGAGGCGCTTTCAAACGAAAAGAAGATATGCACAGAATGGCAGAAGCCAACCGCGCGTTCGCGCATTTTAGATTTTAACAAATAAGGCTAATAGTTAAGGAGAAAATAAATGGCAAAAGGTTCAGATCAACTACTGAAATATACACGAAACCTCGGTATCATGGCGCACATTGATGCCGGTAAAACAACTACATCCGAACGTATTCTTTATTATACAGGGCTGACCCATAAAATCGGGGAAGTCCACGACGGCGCCGCTACGATGGACTGGATGGAACAGGAACAGGAACGTGGTATTACGATTACTTCCGCCGCCACAACAGCCAACTGGAAATACAACGATGAAACGTATAAAATTAATCTGATTGACACTCCGGGACACGTGGATTTTACGGTGGAAGTGGAACGCTCGCTCCGTATTTTGGATGGCGCTATCGCTACTTTCTGTGCGGTAGGCGGTGTGGAACCTCAATCGGAAACCGTTTGGCGTCAAGCCGATAAATATCATGTGCCGCGAATCGGTTACGTCAATAAGATGGACCGTTCGGGCGCTAATTTTTACGAAGTCATCCGGCAAGTCAAAGAAGTGTTGGGGGCGAATCCTTGCGCGATTCAAATCCCTGTTGGTGCGGAAGAAAAATTCAGCGGTATTGTGGATTTGGTTCGCATGAAAGCGCTGTATTGGCACGACGAAACCATGGGCGCCGATTATTCTACGGAAGAAATCCCCGTCGAATTGCTGAGCGAAGCGCAGGAATGGCGCGATAAAATGCTCGAAACCTTGGCGGAAATTGACGACGCCTTGATGGAAAAGTATTTCGACGATCCTTCGACGATTACCGAAGAAGAAATCAAAGCCGCTCTCCGCAAGGGAACGCTTTCGATGCAAATCAATCCGATGTTGCTGGGTTCGTCCTTTAAAAACAAAGGCGTACAACCCTTACTGGATGCGGCTTGCGCTTATCTGCCCAGTCCGGTAGATACGACGGCCATCGAAGGAACCGATCCGGACGATCCGGAAAAAGTGATTGTTCGTAAACCGAGTTCCGAAGAACCTTTGTGCGCTTTGGCGTTCAAGATTGCCACCGACCCGTATGTAGGCCGGTTGTGTTTCTTCCGCGTCTATTCGGGCGAAATAGAAGCCGGTTCATACGTCTATAATACCCGTTCGGGCAAGAAAGAACGTATTTCGCGGTTGTTTCAAATGCACTCCAATAAGCAAAATCCGAAAGAATTGATCGGGTGCGGCGACATTGGCGCCGGCGTCGGCTTCAAAGATATTCGCACCGGAGATACCTTGTGCAGTGAAAACCATCCGATCGTATTGGAATCCATGGATTTTCCCGAACCGGTTATCGGTATTGCCGTGGAACCGAAAACGCAAAAGGATTTGGATAAACTGAGTATCGGACTTTCCAAACTGGCGGAAGAAGATCCGACGTTTACTGTAAAAACGGATGAAGAAACCGGTCAAACCGTGATTTCCGGTATGGGCGAATTGCACTTGGAAATCATTATCGACCGTCTGAGACGCGAATTTAAAGTGGAATGTAACCAGGGTCGCCCGCAAGTATCGTACAAAGAAGCCATCACGAAAGCGGTGGATTTGCGCGAAGTTTATAAGAAACAAACCGGCGGTCGCGGTAAATTCGCCGATATCATTGTGCGGGTCGAACCGGCCGACGTCGATTTTGAAGGCGATCTGCAATTTGTGGACGCAGTGAAAGGCGGTAATATTCCGAAAGAATATATCCCGTCGATTCAAAAAGGGTTCCAACGGGCGATGAAGAATGGCGTTTTGGCAGGTTATGCCTTGGATAAACTGAAAGTAACCGTTATTGACGGTTCGTATCACCCGGTGGATTCCGATCAGTTATCGTTTGAAATCTGTGCCATTCAGGCCTTCCGGAGCGCTTCCGAGAAAGCCGGACCGGTATTGAAAGAACCGATTATGCGCATCGAAGTCATTACCCCGGAAGAAAGTATGGGGGACGTTATCGGCGACTTGAACAAACGCCGCGGACAAGTGGAAGGAATGGATACCAGCCGTACAGGCGCCCGTGTTGTGAAAGCCCATGCGCCCTTGTCGGAAATGTTCGGTTACGTAACGGCCTTGCGGACAATTACCTCCGGTCGCGCCACCAGCACCATGTCGTTCTCGCATTACGAAGAAGTGTCGCCGTCCATCGCCCGCGCGGTGTTGACGGAAGTCAAAGGACGCATTGATTTGATTAAATAACTTTATTTATTGCGTGTAAATAGAAGAGGCTGTTTCACAAGCCTCTTTTTTTTTACGCTTTCTCAAGCCAGGACTTTTTTCTTTTCATGGCTGTGCCCAAAACCCCAAATTATCGTCATTGAACCAGGTCGAAACTAAGGCTTTTTCGCAGCATCACAACAACATAACCGTACGCTCCAATTCTTGTTTCGGCGATAAAAAGAATTTTCAATTTTTAATTACTCCAAGTCTGTCTGCAAAACAATTAACTTCGTTATGCAATAATTTCCTTCTTTTTCCATATCAATAAGCACTTTGTCGATCAGCGTCTTTTTCCGGCCGACGATCCGCAAGCCCTGACAATAGGAATAAAAATCATTCTTTTTGCTGTTGTTGATGATGACCGGCGTATTCGGATTGTTACACAGATAAGTTTTCAGAATATAGTTATAGTTCTCGTTAAACGGTTTCCGGTCAACGATTGCCTGTAACTTTATTTTGATTTCATTGCCTATCATACTTGCCACATCCAGCGTATCGTCGTCGCTGTACTGCGGTTCAATGACAATGGCGTGTCGGACGGGATATTTCGTTTCTTCCGTTTCAAGCAACACTTCATACGTGCCGTAGCGTTCGTAGCGGTAAATCGCCGTTTTTTCCCGCGCGTCAATCATGCCGCTTTCGCCAAATTCCCATCTCCATTCTTTTGAATTGCCTTCGCCGCGGAAAACAATGTACTCGCCTTCTATTCCCGTTGCAGGCGCTTTGATGCGAATCAACTGATCGGATTCCTGTTGCTTACGCTTTGCAGGAACTTCCACAATGAATTTCTTTTCGAGTTTTCCGTCCACCCGCAAACGGATTTGGTAGCGCTGGAAAACAGTATCGGCAATATAGAGAAACTTGCCTGCCCGTGAGGTAGAATAATCGTCAGGACGGTTGTGTTCCGGATCGCCGTTGCCGAAATCCCAACGCCACCTGCCAGCGCTTTTGGTGCTGTCGGCATATTCCACGAGCGTGCCTTCCGGCGTTTGTTCCAAGACTATGGACGCTTGAATTTCCCGTTCATACAGGGATACCCGAATAAGCAGCGCTAAAAGAATGCAGGCAAGCAACGCAAGGACAACAATAGATGTCCGGCTGTTCAATATTTTTCCCATACCGGTTTTCTGTTGTTTAATTCGTCCTTTTTCTTTTGTAGCCCAATGCCGCAGTCTTCCAGGTTTTTCCCCAGCATAACGATATTTTGCTGTTTGCTCCACAATTCTTTCCGGTCGGCAAACCATGCACTGTAAAAATCAGATACTTGCAGGAATATTTTGTAGCGGCTGTCGAGTTTATTCTTTTCGTAAAGACTTTTAAATTCACTTAAATAATACTTTATGTCGCTTTCTTCGTAACCGGCTTTGACGCCCGGATTGAAATCCCGAATTTTATTGTAAATGGAATCCACGATAAACATTTGCTCGTTTTGTGCGGACTGAAATCGGCGGATGCGTTCCATTTTGGCTATGGCAAAGGCTTTTTGCGTCTGGGTTGCCCCTGTGTCGGTGTAGTAAACCAGGCAAAGGCAAGCTATCAAGGTGGTTGCAAAGAACAGCGTCCAGACATACAGGAAGCTAAAAATCCGTTCGCGTCGGTTTCTTGTATCCTTAACTCGATTATCCATCATAATTTTTAATTATCAATTTTTAATTTTTAATTATTCGGCATTTGTTCCCCCCCAATAGTGATTTTACGGGAAGCCTGCCTGTTTTCCTCCATACATTTTCTCAATTCGCTTTTAATCATAGTTTCTTCATCCCTAAGAATTCGGATAGAATCCTTGGCATTGAGAAAGGTATTCATTCCGCCCATCAGTTTCCGGTGGAGGCGCACATCGCGCCTGTCTAATTTATCCAGCCCTGCGAGGATAGCCTGTTTCCGCCAGCTGACGGCGCCTTGGAGCCTCTCGTCGTTCAGGTTGGAGTTGAACAGGCCGGCATAACGGTAGAGGGTATCGATCTGGAAAGTAATATCCGTCTGTTGCAGATAAATGGCATCGTATTCCTTTGTTTTATCTACTATCCGCTTCACTTCGATTTCCGATGTGCGCAGATAAGAGAACCATGCGCATACGCCGACCGCCACGCAGGAGGCTAAATAGAGGGAAAAGCTCCAATAGCCGCGACTGACGTCTTTACTGTTTTTTACTTGCATACCTTATAATTTTTAATTTTCAACGCTCCAATGCGGTATTGATTCCCAAATACGCTTTGTGCGACTTGTTGGAAAGCCGGAAGCCGGCATCCGCTTTCACTATTTTATATTTCACCGAAACAGGACGGTCAAAAGGAACGGTCATCTCTATCAATTCCCAAAGAATACGCTCATTGGTTGCATGATGCTCGAATGTTCGCATTTGCGCGGGACTAATGGGACCAATGGTAATTTCCATATTCACGTGGTCGTTTTCGACGGTTTTCCCCAAAACGGATTTGACGCCAAGTTTCCATTTTCCAAGCGGGGTACGCTCTTCCGCATCCAGATGCGAAATGGTTTTCCTGCCTTCGCGAATACCGACCGGACAATCCAGGATAATTGACATTAACAAGGCGGTTTGCGTCAAGCTGCGCGAAATCTCGCTGATGATCGGTATCAACTTCATGAACAGCAAGGCTTGACGGGGAGAGAGGTATTGAAGGATGCGCCAACGTTCTTTAAATACGCCGGGTAGATTCTCATACAGATGTATCCTGTGATATTTCTGCTCGCAAAGCCGAGCGTCTATCCCGATTTTATCCAACGCCATTTCGAAGGGCTGGAAAAAGCGGCGGGTATAAAATTCCTTTTCCCTGTGTGTCTGCATGTCGTTGATAATATCCTCTTTGCTACGCAGTTTCCTGGGGTCGGCAGGTTGGTGGAACAAGCCTTCCGGCAGCGAATCATAGATATTTTCCCGATTGGCATAGAGGTATAGATATTCCGTCAAGTCCTCGCAGCCGTCGTCGATGTAAGTTCTTTCGATGCGGTCAAGGTCTTTGGCCACATCTTTCCGGTTCCCTTTGTGGCGGACAATCAAAACCCTGCCGTCGTCCTGCCCGTTTTCGATCAGGCCGGCAGCAACGGCTTCCGCCCGGAAATCCGTTTCAACCATATTAATTGCAAAAGACAACTTTCCCATCTTTTATAATTTTCAATTAATCCAAAATCGTCCATCCCCCGCTTTTCCGAGGCGCATCGGGCTGAAGGGAACGTTCGGATACAACAATATTTTCCTTGTGCTGGCCGATGTATTCCAGAGCGCTGAGTTTTACCCACAGTTCCGACAGGGTGTGCATAAACGATTCTACCTGAATCATGATCGGACGGATAGCGTTATGATCATAGATGATGCTCAGCGTTTCCGTGAGCAGTTCCTCGAAGGAACCGGGATTAACGTCGCTCCATTCGTAAAAATAGCGCAACAGGTCTTCTTTGTCGGTTTTGCCGGCACATTGAAGTCCAACATAAGCAATATGCGCCAGCGTAGAAAAATAATTGACGATTTCCACCGGAGCGGCTTCGCATCCGGTATTGCGGTAGGAAAAATAGATGGCGGCAATATAGCGCATCAGGTCTTCGCACAGCGAGGCGATGTGCAGCGCAACAGGCGAATTGTGCGACCGGTTGCGGACTTTCGAAACGATGATTTTCGACGCCCGCTCGACGTCGTTCAGGTAATTGCCGAAACGTTTGTAACAGGCCTGCAATTCGGGATGGCTGCCCATTTGGGTGCAAGGCGGAATATAGTTGGCATCCACTTTGTAGCGTCCATCGTGTTGGCGGATGCGCCCGATAATCAGATGATACAGACCCAACCGGTCATAGTTGGTATGTCCCTGCGGCGTTACGGACAGTCGGTAGGTTTCCATACTGTCGGGATGGCGAGGCGGCGTTTCTTCCTCGTTCGGAACGCCCGACGGGATGCGTCGGAAAGGCTCCACCGAGAGAATCACATCCCAGAATCCGGCTGTTCCGGCGTCCGTTTGCTTGTCCTGCTCAAAGCTATGCGTATAGATGATACAATCCTGCTGTTCAGGATTGTACGAGATTCTGCAGCCGCCGGAAGTGAGGGCGTTGCATCGCCGGAGCTTAATTTCTACTTTGCCCGTTACCCGCTCGCTGATGTCGAACTCGCTGGAGGCGGTATGGCCGTCGAAAGAGGGAAGCAAGCCGTAATTGTACCGTGTCAGGCGTGTGGCGAGGTTGTCGTATAGGCGCTCGATAAAGTAATTTTCGGTCTGCCGAAAGTGGGCGGAGGATACGTCCATCCCTTCCACCCAGTTCACTAATTTGTGCTTGATTTCTTGCATGGGGTATTGTGCTATTTACATATTTAATTCAATAGTCGTTGAATCTTCCATCTTTATTTTTTCTTCGACGTAATCGCCGATTATCCATTCCTTTTCCCGTTCGATGAAAACGTAAGCGTTCGCGTGAAGTTCGTTGGATAGGTAATTTTGGGGAGACATACTTTATTTAATTGAAAGTTTGATGTTTTATTGGTTTTCTGTTCGTTGTACGCGCTTGGCGATGATCATTTTTTTGTCTTTTATCTTATTTTCCGCAAAGGACAGCGCAGGATCGATAGAACGCTTCCAGACTAAAAAAGTATTGACGTAAAATATCCATCCATAGGAACTTTCCGTATCGCCGGCGGCAATGGGACAATTCGGCGATTTAGTGTTATAGTGGCGAAGAAACATCTTGAACCACACGCCGAAAGGTGCGTTTTCAGCCGCCTTTGCCTTGATGTTCAACGGATTGAAATCTTCTACTTGCTTAAAAATTTCCAGTTCCACCACAATAATCCGGGAACTGTCAAAATCTTTCGTTTCCATTTCATCGTTTTCGTTTTCATACAACCAGACATTGTAAATTTCCAAAGGAATAGCGATATAGGTATTGTACGTTTTCAAAAAGAGGGAGGGAAAAATAAAGGGCAACAAGCAGGTGGACGCCCAAAGACCGTATTGCAGTTCGTTGCACAGGTTAAAAACCAAGGAAAACAACGCCGCGCCGATAAACATGAGCGTAAACTGGCAGAAAAATTCTACGACGTATGGCTTTTTCCTGATTTCGTCGAAGAAACAGCCTGTCAGATACACATTCAGATAACCCAGCAGCAGGTAAACGCTTGTCAGAACAAGATAACCCAGCGGCATAAAAGCATAGTCGATAAAGCCCAGCAGGGCAGGAACGGCTAAAAGCAGGCATGCCGAAAGGATATAAGCAACCGCTTTCTTATTGCTTAGCAGCTTGTTTTTCTTTGCGATGAAAAACATCACAACACCCAATAATATGCCGATCAGGGGCATAAGCAGATACATCAATACGAATTTTCCTAAAAATATTTCCATATTTATCTTAATTGAAGACGTTTTTCATACGATATTTAATGGATGTAAAACGTTCTTCTTTGCAACATTTGTTTGGAAAGCATAAACTCCACGCGGTTCTCTATTTAAATATTCGTATGCCTTAATCAGTCTCACAGCAAACATATATGATTTGTCTTTTAGTATTATTTTTCATCCCATTTCATTTTTCATTTTTCAATTCTCAATTAATAAACACCCTATAACAATATGTTTCAGGCGAATACTGCTTCAATGCCCCGGCAAACAAAATGCCGTCCTGCATATATTTTTCTGCTTCCCTGCGAAACGTCAAGTACACATCCACCGTGCGGATAAAACCGGTGCGCGGGTCGGCGCTTTCCATAATGCCTTTTTTCACCTCAACATTACTGATTGTATCTTTGAAGCGAGTCAGACAAAAATTCCTAACATCCTCATTAGTAATCAACAGCACGGGTTGCGAAAGCGCTTTCTTGTGTGCATGCTCCTTTTCAATAGATTGCGGCGCCTGTTTGCCCCCGTAAACGGCAGAAAGGGTAAAAATGGAAGACGGCAAAAGAAGCGCTTCGGGCGAAGCCTGCAAGCGCGTTCCCTGCGGAACATTATTAGCCGTTGCGCCTTGTGTCGTCCAGTACGAAAGGAAACAAGTTTCTTCATCGCTTTCCGTCTCTACAAGCATATAATTTTCTATTTCGTAGCGCTCCTTGACTTCCGAAAGCGTTTTGTCTAAATACCTTACCAGAAGGGTGGCTTCCCCGTTCATTTTTTTCAAGCCCGCATTGACGTCGCTTTGATTCCTGAAGAAAAAAGATGCTTCGCCACTGATTTGATCGACCTGGCCGGAAAGAAACTCCATCGCTTCACGACGGCCGTATCGTTCATAACCGCCATGGAAGAGGGAATAAATCCCATAACAGGCATTTTCCGTATCATTAACCGGAATGTCGTAATATTGCCTGCCCCTGGAATCGCTCAGCGAGGCAACGGAAAGAAAAGATTCGCCGTTTCCCGTACTCAAAGGGACAACCGGAAGTATCCTATTTATTTCCACCGTTTTGCGAACCAACTTCTTATTGACGGCTGGGAAAGCGTTGATGCTGATTCTTATCGTATCCAGTATTTCGGGGGAAAGCTCCGACGGACAAAAAACTTCCAACCACAAAAGCGGCTGAGTCAGCCTGTTTTGCGCATGTTCAGGGAAAATCGCTTTCAGCCTTTGAGGAAATAACTCTTTGTTGTGTAACGAAATAATATTTTTTATCGTAAAGAAATGCGGAGCGTACAGTTCTCTTGCCTGCCGGTTAATCCGATTGGAAACATCGTAAGCCGAAAAGAAAGCCAGGATATCGTTTTCCTGTTTGTCTTCAATGGAATAAATACCTTGTGCAAACGACAATTCCCTGTCCTGTATCGTCCATCGGGCATAAGAAAGCAGGTTCAGGTATTTTTCCTTATTGTAAACGCCATGAAAATCAATGTAGAATGACAAATTTTCCAGTTCTTCAACGGAACTGTCCAACGCCAGTCCAATCCAGAAGGTACTGCTCAGGGCAGGATCTTTTTTCCCGCTACGGGTCAGCAGGTTATACGTCTGATCGGGATCGACGGCATAAAGATATTCGTTATGAATAAAATAACGGACGTCGCCACCGTACAAGCGAGTATTGACTGCCGGATAAAAGTTTAAGTCGTTCGTAGCGCAACGAAATTCCGTTTGAGCAGTCAATTCCGCTACGCTTTCGGTTGCCGCGGCGTGTAAAACGGTATGTGCCGGTTGGGCGATAGCATCCCTATCGGGAGCCAGCAGCGTGGTTAACCGATCGCAAATACGATCTTCGGCGGCTTCAAGTGTTCCGGCTATCCTGTAAACTTCTTCCGAAAGAGATTCCAGTAGTAGGTTTACTACGGGGTCGAGCAATTCTGTCCGGCTGACGCCGAGATAGCGGGCTGCCAATCCGCGCATCCGTTCACGAATGGCTTGCTTGTTTTGATACGGGTTGGATGAGTTTGCCATGATTTTGAATTATTCGGTGGACAGGGGGCCTAAGTACAGCGTGTAGTTAAAGCCGCAGGTTTCGCCGGTAGAGACCCGTTTACCGTTGACAAAAACATGGACTTTCTTCTTGATGGCGGTCGTTTTCATCGCAAAATCTTCTTTGACGGCTTCCATGACATGAATGGCTACCGTCGTGTCTTTCAGCCGTTTTTCAAAACTTTGGACGGCTTTCAGGATATGGGCGGTAAAATCCTCTTCCCACTGCTTGCGGGCTACAACCCGCTCGAAATCCATGTCCCAAATACCGCAACCGAAATTCTTGTCGAATTTGTGTTCGCCGGGACAGGTAGTAATAATCAGTTCGATATGCCGGTCGATGGATTCCATCTCGCCGCATACGGCTAAACCCGACGCCGTTGCATCGAAGACGGAGTCGAAGCTGACGGGGAGCATATAGAAATCTTGTTTCATCATGGCATACTAATATTTGCGGGTGTAGGAATTGAGAGGGCTGGTATCAATACGATTGCTTGCCCTTACGGTTTTCCGCTTTCTGAAATAATGACGACCGGAAGAATCGAAACTTTCAACAAGGCTGTCCGACCGATTGGTTATCCTCAAGCAATAAAGAGCTTCGATACGGTCTATCGTTGCGCGGCAAACGGCAATAACAGCGATGTGGATGCTTTCTTTCGCGGTATTTGTTCGGGTCAGGCAATACGAATCCAGCAGAAACAATCCAAGACCCAGTTGTTTTTTTATCAGTGGCGAACGGCGATACATTTCCATGGGTTTGCGAATAAAAAATCCCCGGCCGGTTATGTCGTCGGCAGCAACGGTTGCGATTTCTACCCGTCCCCAACCGGCTACCATGCCTGACTGCCAGACGCCGAGCTTGAGAAGGAGGCAAAACTCCTGCAATGCGTACTCTTTCCCGTCCATAAAATTCGTATTTAAGATTTCCATTGATTTTCAAATTCTTCGTTTCCAATCCTGACTTGGCGCGGCGAAATGACTAAAGTTGTCAGCAACCCCGCGCCGTGCGGATGCGCCACCTTATGATACTCTGTGCAACAGGCTTCCCTGAAGAAGATATGTAGCAAGGCGCCTTCCTGAATTTTGTTCTCATTCCGCAGAAAACGGAACTCGCCCTCTCGCTTTTCATACGGGTTAATCATCCATTCGGTAAGCTGTTCGCCCGGCGGATCGCTAATTGTAATGGTAATAAGGCCGCCGGACATTTCGCCGGAGGGACGGTTTTTTTCATCCGTTGCCTGACGAAATTCGACGTCAAACTCTTCGAGAATGAAGGTTTGACCCCGGAAGAAAAACTTAACGATTACCGGAAACTCTTTCTTTCCGAAAAACAATCGGCCTTTACGTATCTTGTCGAAAAATCCCATCTGTTCTTATTTTTTCCAGGGGTTTTTATATTCCACATTCCCGATAATCATCCGCTGTACATTGATAGTCAAGAGTGTAATAACACTGTTTTCCACGCCTGCCGGTTCGTAGTGCAGCCGGAAACCGACACACCGGCCTTCTTCGAAACACACTTTTTCGAAGGATTTTTCTTCCATGTCGTCCATACTGATTTCGCCGTTCCACCTTTTTGCACTGTCGAACACCCAGCTTAACAGTTTGTCCGAAGGCAGCGAGGGCAGGGCGATGCGGATATTTCCCGCCTGTGTGTCGCCCTGCACTTCGCCTGCCCGATTGACTGCCTTATACAGCGAATAACTGTAAGACAGAACCTCGCAGTTTTCGAAACAGAAATATTGAGGGTTATCTTTCGAGGGATTGCGGAGTGTTAAGATTACGCGACCGTCCATCATTCAACTTGTCCAATAATTACCAAAACTTATCCCATTGTTTCGCTAAAACCCGAAAACCGATAAAACCATTCCGCCGGAATAGGATGCTTTTACGGTTTCCGGGGTAGCGAAAGATTACTGTTGTTCTATATCCGTTTGCCATTTATTTTCTTCTTCGCCTTTCGTGCCGTCTAATTTGATCACAAAACTTTTGGCAGGGAAATACGGCGTAATGAAAATGTCCAGAAAAATACGGTCTTTCTGATCCGGATCCCGTTCAAAGCGATGGATTTTGAACTTTTCTATCAGGCGGTCGGGACCCTGCACGCTGTCAAGGAACCTGATTATCTGTCCTCTTAAATCTCTTTCGGTCTTGCCGCTCCAGTTCTCGAATGCACGACGGTTCAGAAAATCGAACAGCACTTTCATGATATAGTCGAAAACGCGGACTACCGAATAGGTTTGCAAGCCCAGGTTATCGCCATTAAAAAGCGTCTTGCCCGAAAATGCCATCACTTTGCCGTATTCGTTCACCATGGGTATCAGTCCCATTTTGTCTAATTGAGAAATCTCGCTTTTCTTCAACGGGAAAACTACGCTGTCCACTTCGTCGATACCCCCGTGTTTTTTACCGGCTGTGATTTGAGACATCAGCGTGCCATACACTTTGCCTGCCAGGGCGGCCGCCGGCGAAACCCGCAAATCTTCCGTTTCGCCCAATTCCGCATATTTGCCGCGGCCAATCAGCCAATTGCAGGTCATGCTGGCGTTAGCCTTGAATGCCTCGCCTCCCGCCAGGTTAGCCGTGAAAAACATTTCCACCACATCCTCCGGATTGTCCAGATCCATAAAATCAGTGTAAAGCATCGCCTTGTTCTCGTAGGCAATTTTAGCCCATTTATCCACCACTTTACTTCCGCCCATGTAACCGGGAATCACCAATAAGGAGTAGTTCATGCGTAAATCCAGTTTGTCGTAGCTCTGTTTCAGCTCGTTAGCCACATAGTCGATGAAGCGGGAATTGTCCAGGTCTGTGATTTGCTCCGCCGAAGCGTTGACAAGCGAGAGGTTGGTTAAGCGGTCTGATCCGGTGTTTTTGTAAAACAGCATAACATTGCGATAAGATCGTTCCAGGTCTTTCACCCGGTTTACTGCCGTTAGCAGGTTGGCAGACAGCAGTTCCGATACGCTTTCGGCTTTTGTCCTGACAAGGTCAAGCATTTCGCTGACCGAACCGGTATGGTTTAACATTTCCTTCCATAAGTGTATCCGGTTGCGCAGTTCGTTACGGGCAACCCGGCGGTCGTCGTCCATTAAAAAGGCTTTTTTACGGGCAGCCCTATCGGGATTCAGGGCGGCAATGCCCTCTACCACCGATTCTAAAAAATGAAAGCCGCCGAAGCGTGCCAGCGGATGAACGGCGTCCTGAATCGAGACAACGCTTTCTTTGTTTTCTTCCCGGAAGCCGACCTCCGGTTGCTGAATAGTTTCCAATTCTGTCATAGTTCTTTGTTTTTTTTATTCAATGATTATTCCGCCGATCCCAGTTCCGTTTCCAGGGCTTCCAGCGAAGCGATAAACGCCTGGCGGGACGCGGGATTTTCAAGTACCCGCTGCAAGATTTTGTTGGTACGTAACT
>JAITAH010000180.1 GCA_031284225.1 Dysgonamonadaceae bacterium
ACTGTTTGAACAATATCCCGGCCGCTTTGAAGTATTGCACATCAAGGACAGCAAAGAATTGGGTCGGAGCGGATTCGTTGGTTTCGACGCCATCTTTAATCACATCGATTTGGCTAAAACGAAATACTTGATCGTGGAAGTGGAACGATACAACATTCCTCCCATCGAATCGGTCAAAGAAAGTCTGGACTACTTGAATAAAGCCGATTTTGTAAAAGCAAACTACGCCGAATAACGGTGTACGCTTTGCACGCGGTACCCGGCAAGACAGGAACATTGTCTCTTATCGAGTATCGAGTACCGCACTTTGCGCGCGAAGCGCGCAAAGTGTAACTTTTCGAGAACTTGCCCGTCATTTAAAATAGAACGATAATGAAACAGGACCATTTCAGGAACAAAATACTGCCGCTTAGCGATAAGTTGTTTCGTTTAGCCCTGAGCATTACAGGCAATCGGCAAGACGCCGAAGATGTAGTTCAAGACGCTCTATTAAATGTTTGGAAAAAAAAAGAATGGGAAACCGTCGAAAATCCGGAAGCCTATTGCTATCGTTCGGTGCGGAACATTGCGATTGACAAAATTTCGTTGAAAGAAAGTCAACAGGAAGCATGGAACGACAATTACGACCGGCCGGATGCGGCCATTTCCGTTCAGGAGCGGTTGGAACAGGAGGAGCATTTACTGTTGCTCGAAAATGCGATCCGGAAGCTCCCCGAAAAACAACGCGCCATTTTTCAGTTACGAGAGGTGGAAGAGTTAAATTACAAGCAAATCGCCGAAGCGATGAATATTTCCGAAGAACAAGTGAAAGTGAATTTATTCAGAGCCAGGCAAAAAGTAAAGACATTTTTTGAACGGCTGTCCTGACGGCCAAAAGATACAATGAAACAAGAAGCGATTAAACAACTGTTGGAACGTTATTGGCAATGCGAAACTTCGATTGAAGAAGAACAATGGCTCAAAGATTTTTTTTCAAGCGAATCCGTTCCGGATGCATTGAAAAAATATCAAACCTTGTTTGTCTGGAAAAGCGGGCAACAAGCGATTCATGCGGCGCCGACGCTTCGTTTTCCGGTTCGTAAACGTCCGCTAATACAGTCGTTTTATCCGGCGTTGAAAATCGCCGCTTCCGTTCTGATTGTTTTAACGTTCGGCCTCAGCGTTTATACGCATTACCGGCAGGAAAAATTCATAGAGCAGATGTTTTCCGAAGCGGCTTCCGATGCGTTGGACGCTAAAAGAGATTCGATAGATGTGATGGCAAAAGCTTCGTTACAGAAATTGCCGGAAAACGACTCCCTCTTGTTGATGAACGCACAGCCTTTGCCGACGGAAATACTGAAAGAATAAAAATTGCTTAATAAATACTCAATACTATTTCTCAGACTAACTTTTCGATTAAAATGGTGGAAGCGGTCGGACGTGAGTTCGACCGCTTTTCGATAGGGCAGCAGTCTGATCGCTGCATAATTCCTGTCTATTTCACTTCAAATCCGGCAGAAAGAGCTTCTTTATCCGAATTACCACCGACAAAGAGCGTATAAGTCCCGGCGGGAACGACTTGTTTCCCAGCTTCTTCGCTCCATTTGGCGAACTGCGCCACCGGAATCGCCACGGTTATTTCTTCGCCCTGGCCGGCCAGTACCGTTTTGCGGGCAAACGCGCGCAATTCTTTCAAGGGCAACCCCGTCCCCTTTTGCGGATAGCGGATATAAACTTGCGCCACTTCATCGCCTGTTATTTTTCCCGTATTGCTGATTTTAATCGAACATTCGATAGTTTCCTTATCGGAATAAGAGGCTTTCGGCGGATTGACCCACGCATAATCGAACGTCGTATAACTCAAGCCATACCCAAACGGATATAAAGCTTTGCCTTTAAAATAGCGGTAGGTACGATTGTTCATTCGGTAATCTTCAAAATCCGGAAGGTCTTTATCGTCCGCATAAAACGTAACCGGCAGGCGGCCGGAAGGATTGTATTTGCCGAACAAAATATCGGCAATGGCTTTTCCTGCAAATTCGCCGCCGTACCAGGCATTCAGAATGGCGTCGACGTTTTCCGATTCCCAGGGGGTAGCAATGGCGCTGCCGGTCATCATCACAAAGACGAGGGGCTTGCCGGCGGTTTTCAAGGCCTTCATCAAATCGGTCTGGATGGACGGCAGAAGGATAGACGTGCGGTCGCCGCGGTAAAATCCCGGCGCTTCAACCCGCATTTCTTCGCCTTCGATGCGCGGGGAAATACCGCCCACGTAAACAATGAGATCGGCGTCTTTCACTGCCCGAAGGGTAGCGTCGAACGATTTCGGCGAAGGACCGTAATAGCCGATCACCGAATCGGTATAGATTTCAACGCCTTCGCCCAGTTCTTCCCGGATGCCGTCCAATGGCGTAATGATGCGGCTGGGAAACCCGTTGTAGTTACCTAATTGTACTTCGGGATTGTTCGCGTTGGGGCCGATAACGGCGACTTTCTTCAACCCGGTTTTTTCGATCGGCAAGACGCCGTCGTTTTTCAGCAATACCATCGACTGTTGGGTCATTTTTAACGCCAGGGCTTTGTGGGCGGGACTTTCTAATGCCGTAGAATCAATGTCGGAGAAAGGCGCCCGCTCTTTCGGGTCGAACATTCCCAAACGGAAACGGATTTGAAACAGTCGCCGCAATGAGACGTCGATTTGGGCTTCGGTAATCAATCCTTCTTCCACCGCCTGTTGCAACGCCCGATAAGATTCCCTGCCGCAATCGACGTCGGTACCGTGATAGACGGCGTCGGCAGCGGCGCCCTGTGCATGGGCATGGGTTTTGTGGTTTCTGTAAAAATCGTCGATAGCGCCGCAATCGGAAGTTACATAGCCCGTAAATCCCCAATCGTTCCGCAGAATATCGATCATCAACTTGTCGCTGCCGCAGCAAGGTTGGCTTTCAAACGCATTGTAGGCGCACATAAAACCGGCCACATGCGCGTCCGCCAAAGTTTTGAACGCCGGCAGGTAAGTATCCCACAAATCGTAATTGCTGACTTCCACGTTAAATATATGGCGGTTCCATTCCGGGCCGCTATGCACGGCAAAATGTTTGGCGCAACCGGCCGCTTTCAGGTAAACCGGGTCGTCGCCCTGTAAGCCGTTCACAAAATTCTTCGCCAGCGAAGCGGTCAAGAAAGGGTCTTCCCCGTAGGTTTCCTGTCCTCTGCCCCAACGCGGGTCGCGAAAAATATTGATATTGGGCGTCCAGTACGTTAAACCGTGATAGATCCGGTAATCGCCTTTGGCCCGGGCGGTATTGTAAATAGCGCGGCCTTCTTCGGCCGTATAATCGCCCATCAGACGGATAGCGTCAACGTCCCAACCGGCCGCCATACCGATAGCTTGCGGGAAAACCGTTACATTGTATTCCGTGCGGGCTACTCCGTGAAGACATTCGTTCCACCAATCGTAAGGGGGAATCCCCAAGCGTTCGATGGCCGGCGTTTTGTTTAACATCTGATCAATCTTTTCGTCCAGCGTCAGGCGGGCAACCAAATCGGCCGCCCGGCGCTCTACCGATAGATCCGGATTTTGAAAGGGATATTCATAAACCGTTTTTTTACAACTCATAATGAGGATACCTGTTAAACACAGAAATATCCAAAATAAATTTTTTCTCATGATCTTAAATTTTTATAATGAATGGACAAAGATAGTAAATTAATTACTAATGATTAATGATTAATGGTTAATATTTAATGCGTTCTGCGCTCGTTCAGATTTCGTGTCGTCATTGCGAGGAGCGAAGCAACGAAGCAAACCGGAAAGACGGAATTGTGCACAGGGTGCGTTTCGCGTATTAATCATTAATTGATAATTAATTAGCACACTTCGCATTAAGCATTAATTAATCATTAATCATTAACCATTAACCATTAATCATTATTTCTTCTTAATTTTGCAGTCTAAATGCAATTTTTTATGTCCAATATCATTCATTGCAGTCTTTCGGTCGATGCTTCTTGTTTGGGAAATCCCGGCGTGATGGAATATCGCGGCGTTTTTACCAATACCCGGCAGGAGATTTTCCGCGTCGGGCCGTTTCAGGAAGGAACAAACAACATTGGCGAGTTTTTAGCGCTGGTGCATGGACTGGCTTTACTCAAACAGCAAAATTCTCCGCTTCCTATTTATTCCGACAGCGTAACCGCATTGGCCTGGGTGCGGAACAAACGATGCAAAACGCAACTGCAACCCTCGGAAACCAATAGCAAACTTTTTGATCTGATCGGACGCGCCGAACGATGGCTACGCCAAAATACTTATACTACCGCCGTCCTGAAATGGGATACGCAACAGTGGGGGGAAATCCCGGCCGACTTCGGCAGAAAATGAAAACGGGCAAGTCAGAACGCCGCTATTTTCAGCGCCAATGGAGCGCGCCGTCGGCATACCATACGCGGGCGACATTCGGCGCCTTCCTTGAACAGGGAGGTCCGCCACCCAAATTCGGCTTAGAGGTACAACTCATTTTTTATTTTTAACATGGAAAAAGATAAGTATTTAATTTGAGTTATTATTTATTATAAATGGCGTAATTTAGCGAAAGTATGCTCTCAATGAAAATGATGTTTTAGTATTTAAAAGTTCATTAATAAATAGCAACTTGAATTATTTATCTCAATATTTTTACTACTTTTGTCCTAACAAAAACAATTTTTAAGATGAAAATCCAGGCAGTTGTTATGGCTTTATTTCTTCTTATTGGAGGAATAAGTGCACAAGCCCAATTGAAATTCGGATTAAAAGGCGGCGTCAATTTGGCGAAGATTTCATTAGCAGGGCCGTTAGACAATAATTTCGCCACTTCAAATCTCACGGGATTCAAAATAGGTCCGATGATTGAAGGAATTCTTCCTGGATCCGGACTGGGTTTGGATGCAGCCGTACTGTATTCCCAGCAAGGTTTCAAGTTGCCGGAAGATAAATCGTATGAATTGAACACGTTGGAAATTCCTGTTAACTTTAAACTAAAATTGACACTTTTCGGAATACTCGGCATTTACGGAACCGCCGGGCCTTATATTAAACTCCGGCTTTCCGACAATTTGAAAGATCAAATCGAATCGCAAACATTTGGAGCCGGTTTGAATTTCGGAATAGGATCAGAATTATTCAGCCATTTACAAGTAGGCGTGAATTATCAAAAGGGACTCGTCGAAAATTATCGTTTTCGCTCGTCGGAAACGGATGCAACGAGAAAAACAATTACTTGGTCGGTTACCGCCGCTTATCTGTTCTAAATGTTTGTCGATGTTATTTTACCGACGCCTTTGGCCGGCGCGTTTACCTATTATGTGCCTTCTGAATTAGATGCACGTATTGTAATCGGCAGTCTGGTATCGGCGCCTTTCGGGAAAAATAAACAGCTGGTCGGCGTCGTTTACCGGATAAAAAACACGCCGCCGGAACATCTCGATGTCATCCGGGCAATTGACGACGTAATCAGTCCGGATCCGGTAATCCGTCCGGAACAGTTTCCCTTTTGGGAATGGATGTCCCAATACTATCTATGCACGTTGGGGGAAGTTTCCCGAAATGTTCTTCCGGCAGTTGTCCGGTCGAAAGAACGGCCGGCAGGCAAATCCCGCCGGAAAAAAACCGAAACGGTTCCGCCCGAACGACAAGCGTTGCACGTACTGAACGATTCGCAACAACAAGCTTATGAGCAAATCGTCCGCAGTTTTAGGGAAAAAAATGTATGTCTGCTGCATGGCGTTACCTCTTCCGGAAAAACGGAAATTTACACCCACCTGATTCAAGAAACTTTGAACGCCGGCCGGCAGGTACTGTACCTTTTGCCGGAAATTACTTTAACGACCCAAATCACGCATCGCCTGAAGCAATTTTTCGGGGACAGTCTGGGCGTTTTTCATTCCAAAATCAGCGATAAGGAACGGATTGCTATCTGGAACAAACTCCTGTGCGACGACGGCTATCCGGTGATTCTGGGCGTTCGGTCGTCTATCTTTCTGCCGTTTAGCGATTTAGGTTTAGTTATTGTGGACGAAGAACATGAACCCAGTTACAAACAACAAGATCCCGCGCCGCGCTATCACGCCCGGAATGCGGCTATTGTACTCGCCGTTCAGCACAAAGCTAAAGTGGTATTGGGCAGCGCTACGCCTTCCATCGAATCTTTTCATAATGCGCAGACGGGGAAATATGGCTACGTTCGCTTAGATAAACGCTTCGAAGACGTCGTATTGCCGGTTATCGTTCCGGTTGACGTAAAAGAACTGCGCCGGAAGAAGCTGATGAAATCCATCTTTTCGCCGCTCCTGATCGAACGCATGCAGGAAACCTTAGCTAACGACAAACAGATTATCCTGTTCCAAAACCGGCGGGGATTCGCCCCCAGCCTGGTCTGTAAAATCTGCGACTGGACGCCCAAATGCCGGTTTTGCGATGTAAGCCTCACCTATCATAAAAATAAAAAAGTCCTCGCCTGCCATTATTGCGGGCGGACTTATCGGCTTCCGAAGGAATGTCCCGAATGCGGCAATACCGATTTACAGACCGTCGGTTACGGAACCGAAAAAGTAGAAGAAGAAATCCAAGCGCTTTTCCCCCAAGTATCGGTGGCGCGTTTAGATACCGATACGACCAAAAGTCGGCAAGCGATGGAAAAAACCATCAACGGATTCGAAACCGGCCAGATACAAATCCTTATCGGCACGCAAATGATTTCCAAAGGATTGCATTTCGACAACGTCCATTTAGTGGGTATCCTGAACGCCGACGCTCTGATGAATTTTCCCGATTTCCGAGCCTACGAACGCGCTTATCAATTGACGTCGCAAGTGGCGGGACGCGCCGGTCGCCGGAAAACGCAGGGGGAAGTTCTTCTGCAAACTTCCCATCCCGAACATCCGTTGATTCAGGCGGTATTGCAGCAAAATTACGAAGAAATGTACGCCTTACAGATGGAAGAACGCGAACTGTTTCGCTATCCGCCTCTTTTCCGCTTGGTCGAGATGATCATTAAGCACCGGAACGAAGCTATCCTCAACGACTTTTCCAACGAATATGCAGCGGTGTTGCGGGAAAAACTGGGCGATCGCGTAATCGGCCCCGACAAGCCGGCCATCGGAAAAGTGCAAAATCGATACATCCGGAAAATCTGGTTGAAAATCGAGATTACCGCTTCAGCTTCTGCTTTACGGGAAATACTGGAGCAAGCGCAAACGCAAATGGCAAAGAACCCCGTTTCCCGCACAACCGTCATCCAGTACGACGTAGATCCCGTTCACAGTTAAAATTTGTATTGTAAGCGTAGGGTAAAAACATTATCCCGCAAGTCGCCGGAACCGGCTGTCAAAAAATCTGCCGTTTCGTTCTTGTTGATTTCATAATACGTTTGTACCCGGAAATCGGCCGTAATCCGCCACAAAAGGCCTGCTCCGAAATGACGGAACGCAACATCGCCGGCGCTTGTATGATTCAAACCGATGTTCTTTCCGGTAATTCCGGTATTGGGATCGTACCAATCGTATTTCAGCACGGCGGACAGCGGCCATTTTCCTAATTCTTGTACAAACATCACATATCCGCCGGCAAAATCTCGGTTATAAACGTTATGCACAGGCAGAGTAGAGGCATTCGGACTTTTACTGTCGGACAAACTGCCCGGTTGCCGGCCAAATAAATATTCCGCTCGAATCTGCGACTGGCCGGTTATCGCATTAGTAATACTCAATTCCAGATCGGCGCCAAAATATTCGCGCAAGGAATATTTCCCCCGGTTATCCGGATGCTGATTGAGAACAAATCCATCGCCAACCATCGTATAAACCGTTTCCGTTCCCTGGTAAACGCTACCTTTATAATAGGACAGGCCTCCGGCGATTTGAATTTTGCGGCTCATCTTTGGATTGGCCGACAAATGACCGATAAAATCCCGGCGATTGTCGGTTTCCATTTTTACGCCGTTTCCGGCAAACCATCCGCCGGCGAATTTCAGGAAATTCCAAGGCGAGCTTTGGGCCGGTTGAATGAGCAGCATGACGCCCATATCTTTTTCGTCGGGAAAAAGCGTTTGACACAAAATTGAACGTTCCGGCGATTCCATGTTAACGGAGGCGTAACTTAATTCGTGGCCAAACGGACGGGTGAAAATTCCGGCCTGTAAGCGGCACCAGTCCCACCAGGGGTCTTTGATGCTTAAACAAGCCTCTTTGGCCGACACGCCTTTGTCCGATACATCTATTTCCAACGAGCCGGTCAACAAGCCTTCTTCGTGCAACACTTTCAGGCGTGCCCGACGAATGCCTATCCGGTTAAACGATGCTGCGGGATTTTCGTTAGGAGCGCCGACTTTCAGCGTTGCGTCCGGTTCGCCCCATTGGTATTGTCCTTGTATATAGCCAGATATCTTCTGCGCCCGGATATTTTCGGACAAAAATAGATAAATTAATAGTACAGCGGCTATTGCACAAACATTCGGTTTTTTGTTCATTCTTTCGTCTCTTTCAATTGAAGTTGCAAAATTAAAATAAATATGTTATTTAGATGCTATAAATGCCCATATTTTATCCTTTTTTCTATTTTGAATAATTCTAAACAAGGTATGAAAAGCGATTTTTCGCGTTCATTCGCATGGAAATCCGTTTTTCTTGTTTTATCTTTGCATTCAAATTTAATTTTAAACTGAAAAACAATGGCTTACGTAATTACAGACGACTGTATTGCTTGTGGTACTTGTATAGATGAATGTTCGGTAGGAGCCATCTCTGAAGGCGACATCTATAAAATTGACCCGAACGTATGTACCGAATGCGGTACTTGCGCTGATGTTTGTCCGTCGGAGGCAATCATCAAAGGACAGTAAATTTCACATTCAATGGGTTTAGTACAATGGAGGCCGTCTCTCAATGGGGAGTCGGCCTTTTTTCGCGACATAAGAAAAAAAATAAGTTAAATTTATTATATATCAATAGAATACGATGTGAGATGAGCAATTTTGTCCGTCCAATATTAGGATATACTATCTGGTTCCGGTTTTTGCTCCAATAAATTGTCCCAACACTGCAAGCGTAATGAATAAAGGGATGAAGATGTTCGGAGTATTGAACAAGCATATCCGCAAAGGTATGATTAGGGGTATAGAGGCGTGAATAATTAACCACCACGGCCATGTGAGCTTTTTGTATTTGCCGCGCCATTTGCCTAATGGGATATTGACTAAGAAAGCAATCAACGATAAAATTAAAACATTCATATTCAGATTATTTTAGCCATTCGGCAAAGCAGAAGACATAACAGGAAGCGCTCGTTTTCCAAAGCCGAACGACTAATCCGAATTATTCTTAAAACCTCTCAGCGGCAACCCGTATCCTTCCTTTAAAGCGCTGCGATGGTTCAATATCTCATCCATATCTTCCGGCTTGCCGATGCATGGAAGAGCGTTTTGCCGAGCGTCGTCCAACATTTTCCACGCCATATCGGAAGCGATGACACTGTCTTTGACCGTAGGAAATCCCAGATTTTTGCCGGCAAGCGCCGAGCGCGCAAAGACGTCCACCATAACGTCGATTTTTTTGTCGTTAAAATCATGGGTCTTTTTTATCGTTGTGTGAATGCCGTGTAATTCGACCGTCACTTTTTTGAAATCGTGCGTCATGCGTGTAATGCCTTTTGTGCCGATAACGTCCACATAGCAATTGTGGGTTTTGGTTTTTGCCAGATGGCCGTAAACGAATCCCTGGGTGATGTCGAATACGACGCCGTTTTTAAATGTACCGTGAACCTGCAACCACCAAGGGTCGATATAACTCCACATTCGGATTCCTTGTGCATGATAGGTGTCGTATTCGCTATCGGCATACCAGCGTGCCACATCCACATAGTGCATTCCACAATCGTGGAACGCAGGGCCTTCGGGGTTGTGTCCTTCCTGCGGCATGTGTCCGGGGGTTTGATGTGCAATGCGGACGATCGCTAAATCGCCGATCTCGCCGGAACGGATAAAGTCGATAAT
>JAITAH010000396.1 GCA_031284225.1 Dysgonamonadaceae bacterium
CCAAATAGGAAAATTCAAGCGTGGCATTGGCATAAGAAACATTGATTTTAAAATTACCGTTCGTATCGGTAACGGTTCCGTCGCTGGTCCATTTAACCGCAACCGTAGCTCCAATAATAGGAAGACCTTGATTGTCAATCATTTTTCCTGTTACAGGAAGGGATTTCCCATCTGTCGGAGAATTGCTTTTTTGCTTGTAAAGTACGACATGGCTATCTCTGATTTCATAGCTAATGTTTCGATTTTTAAACAATTCTTCCAAAACCGATGTCAGATCTTTATTATTGACATTAATACTAACTTTTTCATTAATATTAAATTCGCCCTCATCATAAAAAAATAAAAAACCGCTTTGTTTTTCAATGGGTTCAAATACTTGTTTCAAGGTTGCATTTTCAACATTTAAATGGATTTGCGGATTTTTTCCCAGGATCGGTAAAACATTAAAAATACCCAACCAAAGTAATAGATATAGTTCTTTTCGTAATGCATTCATAATATATTAAATAAGTGAATACATTATTAAGAAACATATTTTGGCCAATATGCTTAAAAAAGCGCAATTTTTTATCTGTCGGATTTATATGTTCGTCAAAAAACACCCTTCCAACATCCGGGATGCTCTCTTCCACGATGTGGCAACACCGGTTGTTTTCCTGCCTGCAATGCGGCGATAAAAATACCTGCGTTTTGGGGGATGGGGAACCGGAGTATGTTGTCCGGAGGATGTTACTTCAACGCTTCCGACCCGCTGATAATGTCCAGCAACTCGCTGGTGATGGCTTGCTGGCGTTGTTTGTTGTATAGAATGGTTAGCCCGTCAAGGATATCGCCGGCGTTGTCGGTCGCAATTTGCATGGCTACTACGCGGGCGCCCTGTTCGGCGGCGGCAGAATCCAGCAATACGGCGTAAATCTTGCTGTGCAGCGATTTGGGAAGCAACGATTGTAAAACTGTCGCCTTGTCCGGCTCGATAATGTAATCGGTGGAGAAGGAGGAATCGATCGTCGATTCGGCCGTCAGGCAAATGGGCAGGTATTGTTCCGTAGTGGGAACCTGTACCGCAGTTGTTTTGGCGTGATTGTATAAAAGTTCTACTTTATCAATCTGATGTTGTAGAAAACGATGAATCAATTGATCGGAAATCTGTTTGGCGCCGTCGAAATGTGGTTTCTCCATCAATTCGATATAGCTGCCCATAATCGGGCAGGGAAGCCCCATTTTGCGTACATGTTCCTCGGCCTTTTTCCCGACAGGATAAATCTCAATATTCCGGTAGTCTAAGTGCTTGTATCGTTCAATGGTTTCCTTGAGCCGTTTGACGATGTTGGAGTTGAAAGCTCCGCACAAGCTGGAGTTGGATGAAAGTACGACCAACGCTACCCGCTTTACTTCCCGTTCTTCCGCCAGACTGGTTTCAAAATCGCGGATAGAAACGAGGAACGAACGCAACATTTCGTTCAATTTGTATTGGTAGGGTAAGAAATTGTCGATTTTATTCTGGGCTTTCCGCAATTTGGCCGAAGCTACCATTTTCATGGCAGATGTGATCTTCTGCGTGGATTTGACGGAGGCAATGCGCCCTTTGATTTCTTTCAGTGATGCCATTTACTTGTAATTCTTTGCAACGTCTGTCGCTACCGCTTTTAGTTTTTCTTCCACTTCTTCGTTCAGAACGCCTTTCCGGAGTATATCCAGCACGTCTTCCCGGTGTTTCATTTCGAGCATTTCCAGAAAAGTCGCTTCAAAATCGCGGACTTTATCGACGGGAACATTGGCCAGAAGGCCTTGCGTGCCCACGTAAATGATGGCGATTTCTTTTTCTACCGGAATAGGCTTGTATTGAGGTTGGATGAGCAGTTCCGCATTTTTTCGCCCTTTGTCCAAGGTAGCGCGGGTTACCGCATCCATATCGCCGCCGAATTTGGTAAATGCTTCCAGTTCGCGGTATTGCGCCTGATCGGTTTTCAACGTACCGGCAACTTTCTTCATCGCTTTGATTTGGGCGTTTCCACCCACGCGCGATACGGAAATACCCACATTCACCGCCGGACGAATACCGGCATTGAATAAACCGGTTTCGAGGAAAATTTGTCCGTCGGTAATCGAAATGACGTTGGTAGGAATGTAAGCCGAAATATCCCCGGCTTGCGTTTCGATGATAGGCAAGGCCGTCAGCGATCCGCCGCCTTTGATTTTATGTTTCAGATTGTCGGGCAAATCGTTCATTTGGGCGGCTACCTGATCGTTGCTGATGATTTTTGCAGCGCGTTCCAGCAAACGGGAGTGCAGATAGAAAATATCACCCGGATAGGCTTCCCGTCCCGACGGGCGACGAAGCACCAACGATACTTCGCGGTAAGCAACGGCTTGTTTCGACAAATCATCATAAATAACCAAAGCGTGGCGGCCGGTATCGCGAAAATATTCGCCGATGGCGGCGCCTGCGAAAGGCGCATAAAATTGCAAAGCAGCCGGGTCGGAAGCGGTAGCAATGACAATAATGGTATAATCCATGGCGCCGTGTTCTTTCAGCGTATTCACAATATTGGCTACGGTCGAACCTTTTTGGCCGATGGCTACATAGATGCAGTAAACGGGGTCGCCCGCCTCGTAATTTACGCGTTGGTTGATAATTGTATCCAATCCGATAGCCGTTTTACCCGTTTGGCGGTCGCCGATAATTAGTTCGCGTTGTCCGCGTCCGATGGGAATCATGGCGTCGATGGATTTGAGTCCGGTTTGCAACGGTTGGGTTACCGGTTGGCGGAAGATGACGCCGGGCGCTTTGCGTTCGAGCGGCATGTTGATTAACTCGCCGGAAATAGGGCCTTTCCCGTCCATCGGTTGCCCCAGGGGATTCACTACGCGCCCTAACATGCCTTCTCCCGTTTGGATGGAAGCAATTCGTTTGGTGCGTTTTACCGTATCGCCTTCCCGGACGGCGTCGGTCGCGCCTAACAATACGGCGCCAACGTTGTCTTCTTCCAAATTCATGACCACGGCTATTTCGCCGTTGTCGAACTGGAGCAGTTCGCCGGCTTCCGCATTGCTTAAACCGAAAATACGTACTACACCGTCGCTAACTTGCAGTACTTTCCCGACTTCTTCAAACTTGACGCGGGTATCTATTCCTTCCAATTGCATTTTCAGCACGCTGGAAACTTCGCTTGCTTTAATATCGCTCATAATGCGTAACTCATTATTCTTAATTGTTCTTTTATGCTTGCATCCAAGCGTTTGTCTTCGATTTCCAAAATAAACCCGCCGATAAGGCCGGAATTGGTTTTTGTCTGGAAATCTACTTTTCCACCCGCCGTTATTTGGGCGATGACGGGAAGAAGTTCTTCTTTTATCTTCTCGTCGGCCGGTTCCAGAGTGGTCAGTTGAACGGTAACAATGCCTTTGGCTTTCCGATAAACTTCGTCATACATCCGGACAATGTTTTCCATGTAACTGCTTCGTTTGTTTTTAACCACTAAATGAATGGCTTGTTGCAGGGTTTCATTCACTTGGAGGCCGCCTGCTGTAGTCAACACGCGGATTTTTTGTTCCGCCGTTACCGTAGGGTCGCCCATGACTTCCCGCAGGGTCGGAAATGCTGCAAAATTCTTTGCCAACAACTGCATTTCGTTATAGAGAGCCGTTTCGTGGCCTTTTTCGGCGGCATATTCGTAAATGGCTCGTGCATA
>JAITAH010000277.1 GCA_031284225.1 Dysgonamonadaceae bacterium
GAACGTCACCACTACGACACTTGCCGATGGTGCAGTGACCGCCATCAAGCTCAACACCATGAGCGCAACCAGTGGACAGGTATTGAAATACAACGGAGCGGCTTGGGGACCGGCTAATGTTGCTCCGGTGGCTATTACTACCCAGCCGAAAGCCTTCAGTTGGAGCCGACGGCAGGATACAAACGGCGACCCAAACGGGCCGGCTAATGTTACTTCCATCGCTCCATTGAGCGTAACCGCAACCAGTACCGGCGCGTTGACTTACCAATGGTATCAAAAATCCGCTAACCGGAATGCGCCGGACACCAAACTGTCCGATGCAACAAGCGCTACTTATACGCCGGTAGTTGATGCTTGGGGAATGAAATCGTATTATTGCGTGGTTAAAAACGGAAACGATAGCGTGGTTTCTACAATAGCCGACGTAGCAATCGGTTGCGGCGCTAAAACTAATCAAGGAAGATGGCTTCGATTTATGTGTTATAATTTAGGCGCCGACACAAACCTCGATCCGTTCACGTATAAAAGTATCAGCGATTCGACAAGCAAAGATATCAAAGGTTGGTTGTTTCAGTGGGGACGTATTGCCGACGGGCATCAATGGCGATCTTCCGATACCATTACAGGTCCTTATAATTCTACTGCCAATATTGAAGTTCCTTCCGGCGACAAAATGTATGGGAAATTTATTAAGAATCCAAATATGGCTACTTTTTTCGATTGGCGCACGCCTCAATACGATATTGCTTGGCGAAATTATGTCGGCGATGGCCGTATGCCTTGTCCTTCCGGCTGGCGTATTCCTACTTCCGACGAATGGGGCAGTATTTACAGAGAAGGTTCAAGTTATGGGATGCCGGTTGCCGCCACTGCCAATACTTGGGCATGGACAACAAGCGGTTTCCAACTGAAGCCGGACGGTACTATTGTCACTCTTTTCTTGCCTGCCGCTGGATACAGGGATGAAATGGGGCGTTTTACAGACGTTTCTGCGACTGGCCTCTATTGGACTAGCGAATCGGCACCAGGTTTCGCAGCAGCCCCAATTTTCAATGAGGATAGGGTGCGTCTCGTGAGCAGCGGCTCCCGTGTCTGTGGATTCAGTGTGCGTTGCATTTCAGAAACATACGACTGAGGAAGCTGTTTTTCCTTTTGTTGTGGACTTTTTCAAATAAAAAAGTTGTAAGGAAATATGCTTATTCAAAACGAGGGTTGAAAATCTCAATCCTCGTTATACTTCACGCGGCCTAAAACTGCAAAATGATAAAGTCATCTTGACTATGAATATCGTATTTAATACTCCGTACTAATTTGTGATATGAAATTCCTACAGGATTAGCTTAGGTAACAAATAAAAAAAATAAACAAATATTGCCTAAAAAGCGTTTTATTATGCAAAAAAGTGATAAGGCAATGGAAGGAAGCAATTAAATCGCTTCAATTCGTTTATTTTCACTCTTTTGGATGTATAAAACAGATGAATGTTTTATAAACACATCCTTTTTTTCTTGTGATTTTGATTCAAAAATATGAAAAAAAGCAACTCAAAAAATCAATTTTTTAAAAATATACATTATCTTTGTATAAATATTATAAAATTTCAAAAATGATTAAACACAAAATGAAGTTTTTATTTACGTTATTGTTTCTTGCGTTTGCGTTTACCGGCAAAGGACAAGAGTTTTATACCATTGAGAGCAATGGTAGTGATGATTATTACGCAGTAGGAATGTCTTCTGATGGACAATACATCGTGGGACAAGTAGGAGACCAACACCACCTGTTTGTTTGGAAAAAAGGAGGAGCAGTGCTCGAAAACGACGAAAACCGATTGGATGGAGGAAGTCAGGGAGGGTCAAACGCCCGCGGCGTATCTCTACAGGGACAGGTAGCCGGAATAAGCCCTAACCCGGATAAATATTTCGACGATCCGGACTGGATTTTCGGCGGAGGCGAATCGAACATTGTTACGGCAGCAGTGCTGAACTATGAAACGAATACATGGTATTATCTTCCGATAGTCAACAATTCCGATCTTCTACCCGGCTATGGGAGTTGGGCTTGCGCTATTTCGGACGACGGCAAGTTTGTGACCGGAGCGCAAAATCCGGGTGGGTATGCTTACTGGCGCACCGCCGGTTATTGGAAGGAAGGCAGCGATGGGAATTTCACATGGACTGCATTAACCGCCAATGCGTCAGCACGTACCCGCGGATCGTTAGCCAAAGCCGTATCCGGAGACGGAAGCATTATCGGCGGCTTCAAGAGCAGTTCTTTTGTTCCGAATCCGGTTCTCTGGATAGACGCCGGAAAAACCGGCAACTATGTGGAAACTGCTATCCAAGGCGTCGGTAGTGTGGAAGAAATAAGTTCGAATGGAAAATACGCCGTTGTCAGTCTGGTAAACGGCGAAAAAGGAACGGCCAATCTTTATAACTTGGAAAATGAGACACTTACCACAATTTCCGAACAATCATCGGCAGCACTGGACGTATCCGATAACGGAATTGTGGTCGGACATTGGGGAGCTTTGTTCTACGGTACTCAGATGACCGGGTATAACATGTCGTACGGACGACATATCGAAGACGGCGACAGCGCTTTTATTTTTACGGAAAAGATGGGACTGAAAGCGCTGAAAAGCTTTTTTGATGAAAATGAGATTACCTATCCGGCGGGCTTTGACTTTAAGGCGGCAACCGCTATTTCGGCGGACGGAAGGATCATTTGCGGTCATGGAATACTGAATGGGAAAAAAGTAAGTTTCCGGGCAGAAATTCCGCCCATTACGGGAACCGGCATTTTCCCCGCCCGGAAATTTACCATCGAAAGCCCTGCTTACGGTTCCGTCCGGTTGAGTTGGGAAGCAGTCCCCGAAGATACGGCTTTTAAGGGATATAAAATTTACTCCGGCAACGGCATTTTGATTACCACTACTTCGGCAAACGATATTTCATATACAATAAACAATCTTGCCGATGGTACATACAGTTATTACGTAGTCGCATCTTATGCCACAAAAGACGCTCCGGCTACCAAAACGTTGACGGTTACTATGGGTAAAAAGGCATTTTCAGGTTTATTTCTGGAAGAATTTAGCTATACGGGAAAAGATATGGGCGCTTTGCGGGCAGCTTACTGGGATGTTTCTCAAAATACAATCGATGACAGTTGGTATGTAAAAAGCGAATCGGGATTGCCGCCCAATGCCGCTTTCTTTTTAGTTCCGGTGGGAGGCGAATACAACGAATCGCTGACTTCTCCCTATCTGGATGTAACGGAAAGCCCTGATTTGTACCTGTCATTCAGTATCGCTATACCGGGCAGCAATATTCCCGGCACGGAAAATCAATACTTATCCGTTGAGATATTTGACGGATCGGCATGGCATAGCATAGAAAATATACCGGCTACAGGCAAATCCATCTTTATGCCCAAAAAATACGACGTCAGTCAATATGCAGGGAAAGAGAATGTCCGTATTCGTTTCAGGTGCCATGGCAATGCAAGTGGCGCCGATTTGAACTGGTTCATTGATAATGTGGAATTGGCGGACGGCGCCCATGTTTTGGTTGAAGAAGCTCCGTTAACGATGTCTGCATGGTATGTAAAATCAGAAGGAAATACCCACATTAACTGGTCGGATCCCCGCGGTCATGTCTCCCTCCGCTATATGCCGTCGGACACTCCTATCGGTGGAATAGGAAATTCCGGAGAGACTTTTATCGCAGCCAACACTTACAGTTCGGAAGATTTAAAATCATTTGAAGGTTATAAATTTACCTCCATTTCTTTTTTCAGAACCGAAAATCCGGAGCCGAAAGCGCCGATTACGGTTGAACCGGATTTCAGGTGGTTTGTATCTCAGGGAAAAAACCGGTTAGTTGATGAACCGGTAATCAATCCGCAAATCGGATGGAATACCCTGCAATTGACCAATCCGGTTGAAATAGACGCAACCAAACCGCTTTATTATGGGGTAGAAGTCGTAACGCATGATGTGGAAGATTGGCCGGTTGGTGTTGCTCACCTTCTTTACTGGGATTCTATAACTTATCAAGCTGCCCCTACTTCCATAATTAACGGTAGAGGGAATATTTATTCCGAAGATCAGGGCGCAACATGGAAAAAAATAAGCGACTCCGGCGCTGGTTACGAATACGATCTCTTTTGTATCCGGGCTACTTTGGCTCAGGATGTTTCGAATCAGCCGAAAGAACGGCTGATTGGATACCGGGTTTTGCGCGATGGCGTTAATCTGAAAGGTGAAGGAACGTTAACGATATTGAATAGCTGTACCGATACGGTTCCGCTTCCTCTCAACAAGCAAGTCTGCTATGAGATACAGGCGTTCTATACATCTCAAGTTGCTTCGGAAGGCGTCAGCGATTGCTTTAC
>JAITAH010000278.1 GCA_031284225.1 Dysgonamonadaceae bacterium
CGTCCTATGCCGACTATGTCTTGCGTAAACGGATGGCTGCCCATTCTCAAAATGTGTACGATTTATTGAATGAACTGTTAACCGGATTTTCCCCTTCTGCCCGCGAGGAATACAAAGAAATAGAAGGATTTGCCATTGGCAAAGAAGCGAAAAATATCGAAATAACGCCCTACGACTGGTCGTATTATTCCGAACAACTCCGGAACGCCAAATTCGATGTAAATGATGAAATGACCCGTCCGTATTTTGAATTGGAACGAGTAAAAAAAGGCGTATTCGGATTAGCAACCACCTTGTATGGACTCACATTCAAAAAGAATCCCCAGATACAAGTGTATCAGAAAGACGTGGAAGCCTTTGAAGTGTATGACGCGGATGGAAAATACTTGGCCGTCCTTTATACCGATTTCTTCCCGCGAGCCGGAAAACGCGCCGGCGCATGGATGACAGAATTTCAAGCACAGGAAGTTCGCGAAGGAAAAACCATTCGTCCGCACATTTCTTTAGTGATGAACTTCACAAAACCGACGGATACCCAACCGGCCTTGCTGACTTTTTACGAAGTATCCACCTTTTTGCATGAATTTGGTCATTCGCTGCATGGAATATTGGCCAATACGACTTATCCCAGCCTGTCGGGCACCAGCGTTTACCGCGATTTTGTTGAACTTCCTTCCCAATTCATGGAAAATTTCCTGTTGGAAAAAGAATACTTGGATGGTTTGGCCGTTCATTATCAAACCGGTGAGAAAATACCGCAGGCGTTGGTTCAAAAACTCATCAATGCCGCTAACTTCAATACCGGCTATATCTGTCTGCGACAATTAAGCTTTGGCTTATTGGATATGGCTTATCACACAATCACACAGCCATTAACCGGAGCGATAGCGCCTTTTGAGTACGAAGCTATTCGACCGACTACGGTTGTTCCTTCTGTGGAAGGCGCTTTAATTTCGCCGGCGTTCAGTCATATTTTTTCGGGCGGATACGCTGCCGGCTACTATTCCTACAAATGGGCGGAAGTATTGGATGCCGACGCATTTGCTTTGTTCAAGTAAAAAGGAATTTTTAATCCGGTAGCAGCGCAATCCTTTCGTGAATTGCTTTCAAAAGGAGGTACGGAAGACCCGATGGAACTCTATATAAAGTTCCGCGGGAAAAAACCGACCACGGAAGCGCTAATGCGGCGAAGTGGAATCAGAAAATAATTATTCAAATAATATACGAATATGAAAAAATCGAGTTTATTAGTAATTACTGTATTAACAGTGTTTTGTATGACTGCTTGTAAAGAACAACCGGCAAATCCCTTCTTTGAAAAAGGAGAAACTGCCTATGAAATTCCTCCCTTCGATCGGATTACCGTATCGGATTACCGCGAAGCCTTTTTGAAAGGCATGGAAGAACAAATGGATGAAATTGAAGCCATTGTAAAAAATCCGGAAACGCCATCGTTTGAAAACACCTTGGTGGCGCTGGACGCTTCGGGACAACTGCTAAATAAGGTAACCGGCGTGTTTTTTGCCGAATCAAGTTCCAACGGCACAGAAGAAATTCTTGCGCTGGAAAGTGAAATGATTCCGCTATTAACACAACACAGCGATAAAATATGGATGAATACCCGGTTGTTTGAAAAAGTGAAATTCGTGCAAGAACAGATCGACAGCGCCGCTATCTCTCCGGAAGGCTACCGGCTGTTGCACGAAACCTATTTGGATTTTGTGCGCAACGGCGTCAACCTCCCCGAAGATAAAGCATTAGAATTGAAAAAAATCAATGAAGAATTATCTAAACTGGAAAATAAATTCGGACAGAATGTATTGAGTGAGACCGGTTCCTATCGCTTAGTTATCGACAATAAAGACGATTTAGCCGGATTGTCCGATGGATTGATTGCCTCGGCAGCTCATCGTGCCGAAAAAGCCGGCTTGGAAGGTAAATGGGTATTCGGCTTGGACAACCCCAGCATTATGCCGTTTTTAGCTTCGGCGGATAATAAAGAATTGAGAAACCAATTGCTAACGGCTTATCTGAATCGCTGTAACAATAACAACGAATACGACAACAAGGAAAATCTGAAAAACATCGTTATTTTGCGCGATAAAAAAGCCAAATTATTGGGTTACACCAATTTTGCCGAATATATTCTGGAACGGCGAATGGCTAAAAATTCCAAAAACGTTTATGAATTATTGAATAAAATCTGGACGCCGGGCTTAAATAAAGCGAAAGAAGAGTTGACCGGAATGCAAGCTTTGGCAGGGCAGGGGAGTGCACTAACCGCTTCGGATTGGCGGTATTATGCCGAAAAACTAAAAGCGGCCAAATACGATCTGTCCGAAGATGCTTTGCGTCCGTATTTTCAGGCGGAAAATGTAGTGAACGGATTGTTTTGGGTAACCAACCAACTGTATGGAGTTACTTTCAAAGAGCGTACCGATTTGCCGAAACCCAATCAAGACGTTCGCACCTTTGTTTGCATCGATCAGGATGGCCAAACCGAATTGGGCGTTTTGTTTATTGATTTGTATGCGCGTCCGGGATTAAAAACCGTAGGCGCCTGGTGTGGAACCTATCGCGACGCCTACCGGGATGCAGCCGGAAAACGAGTATTACCGTTGACTTACGTAAGCTGCAATTTCCCGGCTCCCATCGGCAACGAACCCTCCCTTTTAACGTCGGACGATGCGGAAACCTTTTTCCACGAAATGGGTCATGCGATGAACAACTTGTTCCAAGACGTGAAATATCATGCCACCGGGCATGTTCCCAGCGATTTTGTAGAACTTCCGTCCCAATTTATGGAACATTGGGTATTCGAGCCGCAAGTGTTGGCACAATATGCCAAGCATTATAAAACCGGCGAAATCATTCCGCAAGATTTGGTCGATAAAATTCAGGCGTCTTCCAAATACGGTCAAGGCTTTGCCACCACCGAATATATGGCCGCTTCGTATTTAGATATAGATTATCACGTAAATCCCTCGCCTGAAACGATTAACGTGCTCGAATTTGAAGCGACTACTTTAAATAACCGCGGACTGATTCCGCAAATTCCGCCACGCTATCGCAGTACCTATTTCAAACATACATTTGAAGGGGGTTACGCCTCCGGCTATTACAGCTACATTTGGTCGGAAGTATTAGATTGCGACGCTTTCGAAGCGTTTGTCGAAGCGGGAAATATTTTTGATAAAGACATTGCCGCGCGTTTCCGCCATCACATTTTGGAACCCGGAGGAATCTATCCGGCCGATGAATTATATTTACAATTCCGTGGTAAACAACCGGACGTCAATGCGTTATTAAGAAATAGAGGATTGGAATAATGAAAAAGCTAAGTTGGATTTTTGTTTTAGGTTGGCTGTTTTGCGCCTGCTCCGAAAAAGTTCAAGTGCGGCAAGTAATTGAT
>JAITAH010000283.1 GCA_031284225.1 Dysgonamonadaceae bacterium
AAAAAATTCCTACATTTATCCCGTTAATTCAAATTTCACAAAAAACATTCAAAATGAAACGTTTCTTACTGTCAAGCATTGGGATTTTAAGCGTGATGCAGCTGTCCATCGCCCAATTGCCCGTAAGGGGATTGTCCATTGCCGCGCCCTCGGCGACCGAAACCGACCGCTTTGTGACATTCATTGAAAAAGAACTCGCTCCGGCGCATATCAATCTGCTGATTTTACGGGTCGATTGGAATTATGCCTACGAAAGTCATCCCGAATTGCGCGACGCCCATCCGTTGACGAAAGCCGATGTTAAAAAAATAGTGGCGATATGTAAAAAGTACGATATCCGGCTGGCGCCGCAAATTAATCTGCTGGGACATCAATCGTGGGCGAAAAATACCGGAAATCTGTTGCGCGTGTATCCCGAATTTGATGAAACGCCGCACATCAAAACGGAAAATTACAGCGGTTGGCCGAATCCCGACGGCTTGTATTGCAAGAGTTATTGCCCATTGCATCCGGATGTTCATACCGTTGTTTTCGCTTTGATGGACGAAATCATGGATGTTTTTGAGACCACTTACTTCCATGCCGGAATGGACGAAGTCTTTTACTTAGGCGACGATCATTGTCCCCGGTGCGCAGGACGCGATAAAGCCGAGTTATTTGCCGGCGAAGTAACCCGTCTGCGCGACCATCTTGCCCTGCGAAACGGTCGGCTACTGATTTGGGGCGATCGCCTCATCGACGGCAAAACCACCGGCCTCGGCGCCTGGGAAGCCAGCATGAACGCTACTTATCGCGCTATCGACCTCATCCCCAAAGACGTATTTATCTGCGACTGGCGCTACGAACGTCCCGACCCGACCGCCGTCTATTTTGCCGTGAAAGGTTTAGACGTTGCCACTTGTCCCTGGCGCAAACCGGATATAGCCCTGGCGCAACTAAACGATATGCTTCGCTTCCCTCAACATTCGACGCCGGCGATGGGCCGGCATTTCCAGGGAATCATACAAACCGTATGGTCGGACGCCGGAACATTTTTGAACCGTTATTACCATCCGGAACAGGAAAATCCGGCCGAATCGGACGTCCTTACTTTGAAAAAATTATTGGAGGAATTTAAAAAATTAGAATAACTTTCCGGTTTTGGAAACTGTTGTCCTGCTAGGATTCGAACCCAGACCAGCGGAACCAGAATCCGATGTGCTACCGTTACACCACAGGACATTGATTTCGGCCTGCAAAGATACAAAGTTTTATCAAAAAACAAAGAAGAATCTCGCAAAAACGCAAAGAATTCTTATCTTTACGCCGAATTTGTATAATGATAAGCGACAATGAAAAAAGTATTTGTCAGCGGATGTTACGATATGCTTCACAGCGGCCACGTCGCATTCTTTGAAGAAGCGGCTACTTATGGAGATCTTTACGTCGGCGTCGGTTCGGATAAAACCCTGTACGAACTGAAAGCCCGCTGGCCGGTTAATAACGAAAACGAACGCCTCTACATGGTCAAAGCCCTGAAATCGGTAAAAGACGCTTGGGTGAACAGCGGTAGCGGCTTAATTGATTTCCTGAAAGAAATTCAACAACTGCAGCCGGACGTTTTTTTCGTCAATAGCGATGGACACAGTTTGCTTAAAGAACAGTTATGCAAAGATTTGGGTATCGAATACATTGTCGGCAAACGAGCGCCGCACGAAGATCTGCCCGTCCGTTCGACGACTGCTTTGCGGAGCGAATGCCGGATTCCTTATCGCATCGACCTGGCCGGCGGCTGGTTAGACCAACCCCATGTGAGCGCCCTCTGTCCGGGGCCGGTACTAACCATCTCCATCGAACCCGATTACGATTTCAACGACCGGAGCGGCATGTCCACCAGTTCGAGAAAAAAAGCCATCGAGCTTTGGCAAGTCGATATTCCCTCCGGCGATAAGGAAAAGCTGGCGCGAACGCTTTTCTGCTTCGAAAATCCTCCCGGCGCTCAATACGTGAGCGGTTCGCAGGATTCGCTGGGAATCGTCCTACCCGGCCTCAACCGCTTGCAATACAACGGCAATTATTGGCCGTCGGAAATCGACAGCATCACCGACAGCCAACTGCTGGCATGGATTGAAGCACGGCTCTGGCTATTGCCCCTCTATCCGCGCCACACCGGTTACGACGTGTTGTCCCATACGAATATCACGCAAGCCGGCGCTAAAAGGCTCAGCGATGCGGCCATCGCCAGTTGGGAAGCCATTCAACGGCAGGACGTCCGCGCTTTCGGTACAACCGTTCGCGAGAGCTTCGAAGCGCAAATCGCGATGTATCCCAACATGGTAACGCCCGATATCTTCGAATCGCTCAATAAACACAAAGACCATGCGTTCGGCTGGAAACTCAGCGGCGCCGGCGGCGGAGGCTACCTGATCTTTGTCGGCGAAACGCCGATCGAGAACGCCATTCAAATCCGAATACGGCGAGCGGAATAAGTGGAAACCCTTCGGAATGGAAGTTTTCATCCGTTTTTTACAGAATTCTGCAAGAAAACCATTACCTTTGCAGCGAAACAACAAGGTTCTTTTAAACGTATGATTAATCGCACACTGATTCGCATCAAAGTTCTTCAGACAGTTTATGCGTACTGTCAAAAAAGCGGCGTTAGTTTGAATGACGCTGAAAAGGAATTAACCCGCAGCCTGCAAAAATCGTTCGACCTTTATCATTACCTCCTCGTCCTGATAAGCGTTCTTACCGATAGCGAACAAAAAAAGATTGACGCACAGCAACGTAAACTTTTGCTGACGGAAGAAGACCGCCATCCCAACCGGCGCCTGGCGAACAACCGCTTAGCCGAACAGTTGCGAATCAACGAAACGCTGGAAAAATTTGTCAACCGGAACGGACTCTTTTGGACAAACGACGACAATTCGTTTACCCGCAACCTGCTGAATACCATTTTAGCCTCGAATATTTATCTGAAATACCTCGAATTGCCCGACACGTATGAAAACGACCGGGAATTTTGGCGTAAAGTATTCAAAAACATCATCCTGGAAACGGCCGAACTGCCGGAATTGCTGGAAGAAAAAGATATTTACTGGGCCGACGATCTGGACATCATCGGCACCTTCGTCCTGAAAACCATTAAACGTTTCAATCCCGAAGAAGGCCGGAAACAGGAACTGCTGCCCATGTTCCGCGACGACGAAGACCGTCAGTTTGCCCTCCACCTCCTGCACCGATCGATTTTGGAATACGAAGAAAATGCCGGCTTGATTAACAAACAAATCCAAAACTGGGATTTGGAACGGATTGCTTCGATGGATCTTTATATCATGCAAATCGCTTTGGCAGAAATCAAAAACTTTCCATCCATCCCCATCAGCGTATCCCTGAACGAGTATATCGACCTGGCACGCTATTACAGCACGCCCAAAAGCAGCGTTTTCATCAACGGTATTTTAGATAGTATTGTTACGGAATTGAAAAACGAATGTAAATTATTAAAAAATTGACTATATTTGTCCCTTCAAATCATTCAAATAAAAAATAAAAAAAGATGACACTAAGTATTTTATTACAACAAGGATCGCCGGGCGGTTTTCTCGGCGGCAGCGGCAGCGGTTTATTGATGATCGTACTGTTATTCGTAATCATGTGGTTTTTTATGATACGCCCACAACAAAAGCGGCAAAAAGAAATCGAAAAGCAACGCGCAGCACTGAAAACCGGCGACAAAATCGTTACTTCGGGCGGCGTGCACGGCAAACTCAAAGAAATCAACGATCGCGACTATGTGATTGAAATTGCCGAAGGCGTAAAAGTCAAAATCGATAAGGCTTCTGTATTTGCAGCGCCCAATGAAACTTCATCCGGTAAATAAAGAACAAATCAAACAGGAGACCAAAGTGTTTTTCCGCAGTCAACGCTGGAAAAACCTGCTGGTCTTCCTTGTTTTTGTGGGGATCGCCTCCATTTTCTGGCTGATGCAATATTTCCAGCAAACCGGCGATTACGACGCCACGGTTTCTACACGGAATCCACATTCCGAAACCACGCTCTCCCCCGATTCGTTGAGCGGAACCGGACGGGAAATCCCTATCCGAATCAGCGGAACCCTTTCCCCGGCAGCCGGCTACCGGTTTGTGGACAGTCTGCGCATCGAACCCGGCAAAACTTGGGTTTCCGGCGATAAAAACATCTTAGACACCTTGCAGTGGATCTATACGCAAACCGTGAATGTGGAGAAAATACAAAAAAACGTCCACATAAACGTGAAACTGCAAGTGCCCAAAGGTCTTACCGCCTCC
>JAITAH010000327.1 GCA_031284225.1 Dysgonamonadaceae bacterium
ACGTCCAAATAAATCACATGATCATTCGGTTCAATCCCAAAAACGCCTTCTTTGAGGGTTACCTTACGTCCGGTATCCTCGCCTTTGATGTTATATACGCTTATTTCCATTATTTTTGAACTACTACGATTGAACCTTTTGCACCCGGAATCGAGCCTTTGACCAGCATCAGATTGTGTTCCGGGATTAATTTAATCACTTCCAAGTTTTGAACGGTAACCCGTTTGTCGCCCATTTGGCCGGCCATGCGGGTACCTTTAAACACCTTTGCAGGATACGAACAGGCTCCGATGGAACCCGGATGCCGTTGACGGTCGCTCTGACCCAACGTCGCTTCTCCTACTCCTTTGAATCCATGGCGGCGAACCACCCCCTGGAATCCTTTACCTTTCGATGTTCCAATCACATCGACGAACCCGTTGCCGTTGAAATAATCCACTGTGATTACATCTCCGGCTTCGTACGTTCCTTGTTGCTTGAACTCAACCAAGTGTCGCTTCGGTGTTACCCCGGCTTTTTTGAAGTGTCCCATTTCAGGCTGGGTGGTGTGCTTTTCCTTTTTGTCCTGAAATCCTAACTGAACCGCTTCGTAACCGTCTTTATCGACGGTTTTCACCTGAGTAACCACGCAAGGACCTACTTCGATAACAGTGCATGGAAGATTTTTTCCCTCGGCACTGAAAACGGACGTCATTCCGATTTTCTTTCCAATTAATCCTGGCATTTCAATTACTTCTATTATTAATATTTAAATTCCTCTTGTACAATGTGTACAAAAGGGGTCGCAAAGGTAGGAATAATTCTTTAGAAAAAAAACAAAAACTGGGATTATTCTCATTTAGCGTCGTATTTTTTACAGATCGCCAATCCATAATAAGCGATGACAGCAAAAGCGACGGTTGGAATCCAATATGCCGATTGAATACTTGATAAATCAGATACAATTCCTTGAATTTGAGTCAATAATGCAGCTCCTGCAATAGCCATGACCATTCCGGCGCCGCCAATCTTGGTATCTTCTCCCAATCCCCGGATACCCATGCCATAGATGGTTGGAAACATCAGCGACATGCAGGCTGTAATTCCCATCAGGGCATACATTCCGGTGAATCCGCTGCTGTAAACCGTCATCATACAGCATGCAACAGCCGCAATGGCCAATGTAGAGAGAATTGTTCTCGGCTGAAAATATTTCATTAATCCGGTACAGATAAAACGAGCGATAACAAACAACACCAGCGACATAATATAATAGGTAGCGCCTGCTTGTTCCGCTGTACGGGGAAGCAAGTCGTTTAACCCAATGGCTTCGCAAAGATTATAGAACCCGGCGGCTACCGGTTCTACGTTCCGCAACGCCGTTACCACATCGTCCGGCGAAGCAAAGGCGCCCAACGAAGCAACTACCCCGTCCAGATTCAGTTGTTGCATCCCATACCGGATCACAAACGACCAAACCGATATTTGCGCTCCTACGTAAAAAAATTGTGCAACGACTCCCCAAACATAATTCTTGTTCTTTATCAATCGCCGGAACGTAACGCCTAATTCCAATTTTCCGTCGCCTTCTTTTAAACGGGGCATCCGGGTGAAGAGAATGGCCAGCAGTAAACCGACCATCATCACGCCCAACGCCACGTAAGTCATGGTTACCGAATTTAATTCTTGCGACTGGATTTCGGCCAACTCGTTCGCGGCCAAGGAAGCTCGTTCGGAAGCGGTGAGCAAATTCAACCGAGATAATACGAATACTTGACTGATAACCACGCCGGCAATAGCCCCAAAAGGATTGAACGATTGAGAAAAATTCAACCGTCGGGTAGCCGTTTCTTCCGGTCCGATCGCGTAAACATACGAATTCGTCGATGTTTCCAGCACAGAAAGTCCAGCAAACAAAATGAAAATAGCTATCAAATACATGATAAAACTGACATTGGCATTGATTTGCAGGCACAACATGGCCGGATAAAACAGGAAACAGCCGCCGGCAAAAAGCGTTAGACCTAATAAAACGCCGGACTTATACGTGTATTTCTTGATGAATAAAGCGCCCGGCAGAGCGCAACAACCATACCCCAGCAAGTAACAAACTACTTGTATCCAGGCCGTTTTAGAGTCAGACAAGCTCATGATACGCTTAAAAGCGGCTAACATGGTATCCGTCAGATTATTGGGTATTGCCCACGCGAAAAACAATAAAGTCAACAAAACAAAAGGTAGCAAGATATTGCCGGGAATAATGCGTTGTTTCATGCTATTTCTCTTTACGATTTAAAATTAAATTGCAAATATAGGATAATTTTCAGAAAAACAAAGAAGAGACGTCTTACTAAACTCGTTTTTTCGTCATCGTTACGCAAATTACTGAGGAATAGAAGCTATCTGACGAGAAAATAAAGGATATAAAAAATAAAGATTTGAGTTTTGAAACAATCATGTGTCGCCGATTGTATCAAGGCTCAAATCCCTATATGAAACGCTTAACAGCGTGAATGAATTCGATGATAATCTATGACTTCCAATTTACATCTTATTCTCTGTATGGATGGCGTTTACACCTTAATTTCCACTTCTACTCCGCTCGGTAAATCCAATTTCATCAATGCATCCACGGTCTTTGTGGTGGATGTATAGATGTCAATCAAACGCTTGTAAGCCGACAGTTCGAATTGTTCACGCGATTTTTTGTTCACGAATGTTGACCGGTTGACCGTAAAAATACGTTTGTGCGTCGGCAATGGAATCGGACCGCTAACGAAATCGGCGGTTCCTTTTACTGTTTTTACGATTTTTTCGGCGGATTTATCCACCAGATTGTAATCGTAAGATTTCAATTTAATTCTGATTTTTTGGCTCGAACTCATTGTTTTACTTTTTTAATTATTATTATTTTCGGGAAAAAGAGCCATTTTCTCTTCCCAAATGGGCTGCAAAGGTACAAATAATTTTATTTGAATCAAGTAGATTTCAAAATTAATTCAGGGCAAACGCACAAAATTAAGTAATCAATACCCGTTGGCGGAATTAAAAAAGAGATAAAATAATTAATAAAAAGTTGTATATCAATAAAATAAATATTATGTTTATAGTGTAAACGTAAATATAATTTATAAAGAGATGCACAACTTGGCAGCAAATTTCGGTAAATTGCTGGATATATGCAACCGTTTCAGTAATGAGTACGCAATGA
>JAITAH010000329.1 GCA_031284225.1 Dysgonamonadaceae bacterium
AAGTTGCAGAACGAAGTTATTAACTTTCAGCAAAAAGCGCAAAACAATGCTTTTTTGAGTCAGGAACGGATGTTGCAGGAACAAAACCGCATCCAGCGTATGAAAGACGATCTGGATAAACAAGCCACTCAGGTAGAACAGGAATTAGTGCTGGATAACCAGTTGCTGCAACAGCAAGTGTCCGATACCTTGGTGCTGGGCATGAAAGAATTTAATAATCCGCAAAAATACCATCTGATCTTCGCTAAAAGCGGCAACAATATTCTGTATGCCGATGCTCATTACAATATTACCAATCAGGTAATTGAATTTCTGAATAAACGATTCAAAGCGGAATAAAGAATTTTCCTTCCGCTTCGGATGCCGATTATACGGTAGCGTCCATCCCCTAAAAACCGTGCAGATTTGTCATAATTCTGCACGGTTTTGCCTTAAAGGTGTACAACTTTTCGGGTATTTCGTCCGTTTTTAACGGCTTTTCCCCATCCCCTTAAAAATACCACGTTTGTGTTATTGCATACCATCCCCTTTTGTTCGTACCTTTGTCCCAGAATTTAGCATTGGTTGATTTAAGGCAAAAAGATTTTATGAAAACAGCGGTTCAATGTTTCCGTGTGGCAGGTTCCCCTATCCTTATCCCTTGATAGTACTTTTTTTACGACCATGTTTGATTATATACTTTTAATTACTTGATGTTGCGGGCTTCCATCTTTGGAAGCCTGCTTTGCGTATTTTTTACAAACGGAAACGTCCTTTTCGGGAAACATTTTCTTACCTTTGCAGAAACTTTACGGGAATGAAAGAGACGTTAGTCAGCCGGAGCTACTGCTTTATCTTATCGGCGAATTTTCTGTTGTACTTCGGGTTTTATTTACTGATGCCTGTGCTTCCGTTTTATCTGACGGAGATTTTTCAGACAGCCAAGAGCGGCATTGGAATCGTTTTAGCCTGTTATACGGTGGCGGCATTGATTGTCCGTCCGTTTTCGGGGTATGTGCTGGATACATTTGCGCGGAAGCCGCTGTATTTGCTGGCTTATTGTATTTTTACGGCGGTTTTTGCCGGATATTTGCTGGCGGGAACCTTGTTTGTGTTCATTTTGTTGCGCATCCTTCACGGCTTTTCGTTCGGCATGGTTTCGGTGGCGGGAAATACGATTGTGATTGATGTAACCCCTTCGTCGCGTCGGGGCGAGGCATTGGGCTATTACGGGCTGGCCAACAATATTGCCATGGCGGTAGGCCCGATGACGGGACTTTTTTTGCACGACCACTATTCGTTTGATGTGATTTTTATCTGTTCGCTCATCTCTTGCGGATTGGGTTTTCTGATGGCGTGCAGCGTCCGAACGCCGGTCAAACCGCAGGTGAAAAAAGCCCCTTTGTCGCTCGACCGGTTTATTTTGATGAAAGGCATTCCGGTAGGCGCTGTTTTGCTGCTCCTTTCCATTCCTTATGGAATGACGACTACTTACATTGCCATGTATGGAAAATCGATCGGCATCTCCGGAGGCATCGGAATGTTTTTCACCTTACAGGCGGTGGGGATGGCGGTGTCGCGCTTGTTTTCGGGCCGTCAGGTGGACAAAGGGCGGATAACGCAAGTCATTACCGGCGGTCTGATATTGGTTTTTTTGAGTTATTTCGTGCTCTCGTCCTGCGCCCGGCTGATGGAATGGAACGCGACGATCGGCAAATATACTTTCTTCGGAACAGCGCTTTTTCTGGGAATTAGTTTCGGAAGCATGTTTCCGGCCTTTAATACCCTGTTTGTGAATCTCGCGCCCAACAGTCAACGGGCAACGGCAACTTCGACTTACCTCACCAGTTGGGACGTCGGGATAGGATTGGGTCTTACCTTGGGCGGCGTGATTGCCGAGCGCAGCAATTTTCAGACGGCTTATTTTTTCGGCGACGGGTTGATTTTCGTAGCAACTTTAGCCTTTATTATCAAAATCACCCCCTATTTTCATAAATACAAATTAAGGGAGTAATTCGATGATTTTGACAATAACTTCCACCGCTTTTTCCATCGACTGAATAGGGACAAATTCGTATCGTCCATGAAAATTCAGTCCGCCGGCGAAGAGATTCGGACAAGGCAAGCCTTTGAACGACAGTTGAGCGCCATCCGTACCGCCGCGAATGGGGCGGACGATGGGCGTGACGCCGGCTTCCCGGATGGCTTTTTCCGCCAGTTCGACAATGTGTTTATGCGGTTCGACAATCTCGCGCATGTTGCGGTACTGTTGCTTGATTTCCAGACGGACGGTTCCCGGCGGATAGATTTGATTGAAATAATCGGCCGTGTCCTGCAACCGTTTCAGACGGCGCTCGAACCGATTCCGGTCGTGGTCGCGAACGATGTAGGACAAAGTAGCTTCTTCCACCGAGCCGCTCATTCCCGTCAGGTGGAAAAACCCTTCATATCCTTCGGTATGTTCCGGCCGTTCGTTGGGGGGCAACAGGGCGGCAAACTGTGCGGCGATTAAACCGGCGTTGACCATTTTGTTTTTGGCGTAACCGGGATGAACATTCAAGCCTTTCACGGTAATTTTGGCCGCTGCGGCATTGAAATTTTCGTATTCCAGTTCGCCGACTTCCCCGCCGTCCATTGTATAAGCCCATTGGCAGCCGAACTTTTCGACGTCGAATTTAGACGCGCCCCGTCCGATTTCTTCATCGGGATTGAAGGCGATGCGGATCTTGCCGTGTTTGATTTCCGGATGTTCGGTAAGATATTGTACGGCGGTCATGATTTCGGCGATACCGGCCTTATCGTCGGCGCCGAGAAGCGTTGTTCCATCGGTAACAATCAAATCTTCGCCGATGTAGTGGAGGAGTTCGGGAAACATTTTCGGCGAAAGCGCGATGTTTTCCTTTTCGTTCAGGAGAATGTCTTGCCCGTCGTAACGGCGAACGATTCGCGGCCGGACGTTTTCGCCCGACATATCGGGACTGGTATCCAGATGAGCGATAAAGCCGATGGTTGGGATTTCCGCCGCGGTATTGGCCGGCAGCGTCGCCATCAGGTAGGCGTGTTCGTCTAAGGAGATTTCCGTCAGGCCCAAG
>JAITAH010000335.1 GCA_031284225.1 Dysgonamonadaceae bacterium
ATTATATTGTGTTTGGATCGGTAATTTTGCCGGTAATAGCGGCGGCGGCGGCGACGAGCGGCCCCGCCAAAATCGTACGGGCGCCGGGGCCTTGCCGTCCCTCAAAATTACGGTTGGAAGTCGAAACAGCATATTTTCCGGCCGGAATCTTATCTTCGTTCATTGCCAAACAGGCGGAGCACCCCGGTTGACGAATTTCAAAGCCGGCCGCTTCCAATATTTTGTCCCATCCTTCTTCGCGGATTTGCTTATACACTTCCCATGAACCGGGAACCAACCAAGCCGTTACAAGATCTGCTTTTTTCTTCCCTTGAACTTTGGCAGCAAAGGTTCGGAAATCTTCTATCCGTCCGTTGGTACAACTGCCGAGAAAAACATAATCGACCGGTTTGCCAAGCAGCGGTTCGCCGGGATTGAATCCCATATATTTAAGCGATTTTTCAAAAGAAATGCGGGAGGCCGGTTCGATGCTTTCCAATGTGGGGATGCTGTCGTTGATGCCGATTCCCATTCCGGGATTAGTGCCGTAAGTGAGCATCGGTTCGATATGGTTGGCGTCGAAAACAATTTCCTTGTCAAACACGGCGTCTTCGTCCGATGGTAATGTTTTCCAGTAAGCCACGGCTTTTTCCCAAGCTTCGCCTTTCGGGGCGAATTTCCGTCCTTGGAGGTATTCAAACGTAACGGCGTCCGGAGCAATCATCCCGCCGCGCGCACCCATTTCGATGGACAAGTTGCAAAGCGTCAAACGGCCTTCCATCGAGAGCGTTTTCACCGCTTCGCCGGCATATTCCACAAAATAGCCCGTTGCGCCGCCGGTAGTCATTTTAGAAATAATGTATAACGCCAGATCTTTGGCGGTAACGCCCGGTTTTAATGGGTTTTTAACCGTAATGCGCATCGTTTGGGGACGGGATTGGAAAACGCATTGGGTTGCCAAAACCATTTCCACTTCACTGGTGCCGATGCCGAAAGCCACAGCGCCCACAGCGCCATGCGTCGAAGTATGCGAATCGCCGCAAACCAGAGTCATTCCCGGTAAGGAAAGTCCCGTTTCGGGTCCCACTACATGAATGATGCCGTTTTGAGCATGTCCCATTGGAAAATATTGCAAGTCAAATTCTTTCGCGTTTTTGTCCAGCATATCCACTTGGTTTTTGGAAATCGTGTCCTGTATCGGCAATTCCTGATTTTTGGTCGGGATGTTGTGGTCGGGCATACAAGTAATCTGTTGCGGTCGAAAGACGTTCAGTTTCCGGCGGCGAAGCCCTTCAAATGCTTGAGGACTGGTTACTTCGTGGCAGTACATACGGTCGATATATAACTGTACAGGGCCGTCTTCCACGGTTGTAACTACGTGTTTATCCCAAATTTTATCGAATAATGTTTTACTCATTGCTTGTTATTCATTTATTAATCAATGATCGCTCCGTCATCATAAGATTAACCATTAATCATTATTTCACAAACTTGTTAATAGCGTCGATATAAGCTTCCACCGAGGCCGCAATAATATCGGTATTTGCCGAAAAACCATAATAATTCACGCCTTTGTGTTCTACTTGCATGTGCACTTTTCCCACATCGTCGCTGCCCTTGTTGATGGCTTGAATGAGAAACTCCTGAATCGTCATCTGGCGGTGAATAATCTGTTTAACAGCCTTAATCGCCGCATCCACCGGACCGTTTCCGGATGATGCCGCTTCAAATTTCTCGCCGGCGATGTTCAGGCAAACCGAAGCTACCGACTGGATACCGACGCCGGAAGTTACTTGCAGATAATCCAGACGGATGCGTTGACTGGCCGCCCGGTCTTTGCCGGCTAACATCAAAATATCGTCGTCGTTGATGTCCTTTTTTCGGTCGGCTAAGATAAGAAATTTTTCGTAAACGCTGTCTAATTTTTCCTGCGATAATTCGATGCCCAGAATATTTAGGCGGTGTTTCAAGGCGGCGCGGCCGCTACGGGCTGTCAGGGCGATGGTGTTATCGTCGATTCCGACTTCTTTGGGGTCGATAATTTCGTAACTTTCGCGGTTTTTCAATACGCCGTCCTGATGAATACCCGAAGAATGGGCAAAAGCATTCCGTCCCACAATGGCTTTATTGGGCTGCACAGGCATATTCATCAAGCTGGAAATCATGCGGCTGACGGGGTAAATATGTTTGGTGTTGATATTCGTATCAATTGCCAGTTCCTTATGGCTTTTGAGAATCATCGCAATTTCTTCGAGCGAAGTATTTCCGGCGCGTTCGCCGATACCGTTAATCGTTACTTCGGCTTGCCGGGCGCCATTCGTAATGCCGGCGATGGTATTAGCGGTCGCCATTCCCAAATCGTTGTGGCAATGGGTGGAAAGAATCGCCCGGTCGATATTTTGCACATGTTCCATCAAAAATTTGATTTTTTCGCCGTATTCCGACGGCAGGCAGTAACCGGTAGTGTCGGGGATGTTGACTACCGTAGCGCCCGCTTTGATCACCGCTTCAACCACTTGGGACAGATAGGCATTATCGGTACGGCCGGCGTCTTCGCAATAAAATTCCACCTCTTCCACGTATTTTTTGGCGTATTTGACGCAAGCCACGGCACGTTTCAAAATTTCTTCCGGAGTGGAATTGAATTTATATTGAATGTGATAAGGCGAAGTGCCGATACCGGTATGAATCCGTTTTCGTTTAGCGTATTGCAACGCTTCGGCGGCCACGTCGATGTCTTTTTCAACAGCGCGAGTCAGGGCGCAGATCGTTGGCCAAGTTACCGCTTTGGATATTTCGATTACCGAATGAAAATCGCCCGGACTGGAAACAGGGAATCCGGCTTCAATCACATCCACACCCAAGTTTTCGAGCGCTTGCGCCACTTGAATTTTTTCAATCGTATTCAGTTGACAGCCGGGAACTTGCTCACCGTCGCGCAGCGTTGTATCGAAAATAAATAATTGATCCATTGTTACAATCTTCTTGTTTTAAGGGCGCAAAGATAACATCTCTTTGTATAAAAAACAAAAATCAAAAGATATATTTTGACAAATCATTTAAATTGAAAGAATTTTACACGTAATTATATTAATTTAAAACAGTGATGGGTGATTAACGAATTTTATTCCGGAAATAATCAGCGCGTTTTCGCACATTGTATCAATACACCTTCTTTTTCGGCAGTTACCCGAACTTTTCGGATTACAGATTATTGTGTTGCTTTTAAAGGACGAAAATCCTATTCCTCAGCCTTTTTCAACCGCTCAACGGCCGATTCCAGCGATTCGGTCGGTTCGATAATGTTGTAGGCGCCCCAAAAGTGGCTGTCGTAATACGTCATTGCTTCGTCGCTCAACGATTTGCGTTCGGGGAATGCATTTTTTCCGGCAATCTTTTCAATCGCGTCTGCTCGCCGATCGGTAACCGCCATTTCGCTGATCACCGTATAGGGCGTGGAAAACAGCCGCCGTTTCCAGTCGCAGCGGAAACGAAGTTCGTTGCGGACGTAATTCAGGTAATTTTTCCCATTCTGGTATTTATACGTTACCACATACGAAACTTCATCGGGCGTAAACCGAAGACCGGGCGGCTTGTCCCTCAATATCATGCGTGTTACTTTTTCCCTGTCGCGCATTTCGATACGGAAAACGATGCGGGAAAACGCCAGCGTTTCGCGGTCGATGTAAAACGTTCCTTCGTAAAGCGGAAACGGAGCGATGATCTGCGGCCGGAAGTGCACAACGTATTGCAACCGGTCGTTGATAGAAGTAATATCTCCCATCTTGAACGCATAATAAGGCAGAATTTCCCGGTCGAGCATAATATCGGGATTTTTGACGATATCCACATAAATGGCCAGATTCGGGCCTCCCAAAAGTTTAACGGCCAGAGTGTCTTTCTTTTCGGGACTCAACAGTTTACGGCCTTTCAACACCTGAGCCCGGTCGCTCATGGCATCTTGCTGATACGACGATTTATACACGTCCGTTACCGCTTCGGAAATCGTGATGTATTTTTTCCGCTTCTGAATCGTTTCGCGGTAAAAACTCGTAAGCAGATGGGGAGAAAGGCTGTAATTTTTGCCGATTTTTTGAATGGCCGCCTCGACCAGATCGGCCGGATTTTTCCAGCTCAGCACTTCAATTTCCTGCAATTCGACCGAGCGCGGTTCCATGAAAAACGTTTGTCCCGGACGATTCAAACGGTCGATGCTGAAAGAG
>JAITAH010000338.1 GCA_031284225.1 Dysgonamonadaceae bacterium
GCCGTGGTATCGCGCGATGAATTTGACGAAATGGTGATGAACATCGGCGCCATTCAGGAAAAACGATAACCCTTTTCACTTTACTTCCATTATTTTTTTAAGCCCCAATCGGACGGGTATGAGGAAAACGGGTTGCTTTACGAGGATTCATAAACACCGACGGCAATTATGCGCTGGTCATACTGAACGCCACAGTATCGGAAAAAAGTTTTACGGTAAACGACGGCGCTCACACATTATCTTATAAACTGCCTGCTTAACAATAGAATGGAATGTCTAATCGCTATCATCTGTTCGACTTTCTATTCCTACTACTTCTTTCGTATTTGTTAAAATGATTAGGTGATTTATATGCAATGAATTGATGCTGTTAATAAACTACTTTTTTATTCTATTGGAATTTTCACGCATTATTCTTCCTTACCTTTGTTTCGTTAACCTAAAAATTATTAATCCTTTAAGTTTCAAAAAGCCATGAAAGTAATCCAATTATGCTTAAGTGCACTAATCGTATGGTGCATAGTTGCTTGCGAAAAAGCAGGCGATGTAATTATTGAAGAGGTGGAAGAGCAAGTTACACCAGGCCTCGAAATTGTGTCGGCAACTGTTAGTCCGGCAATATTTACCTATGGCGACGAAGTAACGCTTGCCGCCCATGTTACCGATGCCAAAGAAGAACTGTCAGCGCTAGAAATAGCAGTTAAAGTAAACGGGCGCACCCTCGTTACCCGAAGAGTAATTTTAACCGGGAATTCCGCCGAAGTGAACGAGCAAATTAAAGTGCCATTTACGGATAATGCTCCCGGCGAAACAGTGAAATTTGCGCTGAAAGTAATTAATGCCAAAGGCGGTGCTACAACCGGCGCAGCCACGGCCACGGTAAATCGTCCCAACGACGACACCGTGTATCTTGTATTGAGTGACGGCACCGTTTATCCGCTCGCTAAGAGTGTCGCCAATCCGTACAAATACGAAAACGATGACCTGATACTGGGCGAATCATTTATTTACAGGATTGCCCAAAGAATAATTCCCGGCACTAATCAAATAGATTATACGGGCTTTGTAATAGGTAGTCAAAACGGCAGGACACAGATAATAGACGAAAGCGGCAGCGGAATTTCCACTACCCTTGCACTTCTTCCGGGAACGGATTATATCGCATCCTTTGCATTTGACATTTATGCATTTAAAATTTTGTCTACAGGCGGCGGCACATTTCAAACTCCGAATTTTGTGCTCGATGATCGGTTTGTCGCCCAAACTATTTCCAGTGAAAATTTCCGAAGGGCAAGAGGAACTACCCTGACAAACGGGGAAACATACTGGATTTACGGAGAAATGGCTTCGCCGGAAGTAATTTGGAATGTGGACTTTTTTGACCGCATCAATAACAACCAAGTGCAATTCTTGGGCGAAACGAGCAACAGCTATACCGTTTATTACAACCCCGTACGGAAAAATGTATTAGTGGCGCCGGAAAACCCCACAAATGGCAGTAGGCTGGCGGCGGCTCCTGCTTATTTGGTGGCAGCCGGTAACGGCATGGGCATCCCGACCAAACTTACTTCAGCGCAGATAGGTGCATCATATAGCGGCAAAGGACGTACGACTACCGACTGGGGGTTCGATAATGTTTTACAATATGTCGTATGTCGGAGATTGGAAAACAATATTTACCAGCTAACGGTGTATATGCCTGGCGACCACGACCATTACCTCGGATTAGGGATATATGACAATGGGAGCTGGAATAATCAACAAAATGCAAGAGAATATACGATTCTAAGTCCTGACGGAATGTTGCGGCGGCATAATGAAGATGCAGCAGATATAAGTTTCTATATTTATGGACCGGACGATGGTTTCCCCGTAACACAGGGCGACTATTTCAGGCTTTCTATGGATATTGTGAATAAAACCATGGAAGTCAAAAAATATGACATTAACACTTATTCGGTCGTTGAGTCGTCGAATCCGGTAACACGATTGCCGCTGGAAGCAGGTGTAGTAGAACCTCATTAAGTCATACAACCGATGAAAAACCATCCATTTTTAAAATATATTTTGCTGGTTTTCGTTACACTACTTGTTGTTGTAATCCTTGTGTTTGCCTGCCAGCAAAACAATAATGTGCTTGTAATACCGGAAACGCCGGAAGAACAACTGCTACCGGAAGAACATCTTCCCGACAGTGTTACCATCTATGTTACCACGGCCAATCGCTCATACGATTTTGCAAAGACAAAGGTGACATTCGACAGTGCGAATGCCATCCGTTCGCAGGCAACTATTGTATTGGCAGCAGACAGGCGTTACCAAACAATGGATGGCTTCGGTGCGGCAATAACCGGATCAACTTGCTTCAACTTATTAAAAATGGCTAAAAATGACAGGACAAAATTCTTAACGGAAACTTTTTCATCGACGCAAGGCATGGGATACAGTTATATTCGTATTTCCATCGGCGCTTCCGATTTCTCGCTCAGTGAATACACTTGTTGCGACGAGCCGGGAATAGAAAACTTTACCCTGACTGCAGAAGAAAATAACTATGTAATTCCCGTTTTAAAGGAAATTTTGACTATCAATCCTGACCTTAAAATTATGGGGTCGCCGTGGACATGTCCGCGCTGGATGAAAGTGAATAATTTGACGAATAAACAACCTCACTACGCGTGGACAAGCGGACAGCTTAATCCCGACTACTATCAGGATTACGGAACGTACTTTGTGAAGTGGTTACAGGCGTTTGCCGACAACGGCATTACGATATATGCCATTACACCGCAAAATGAACCGCTGAATCATGGTAATTCCGTTTCGCTCTACATGGGTTGGGACGAACAACGCGATTTTGTAAACAATGCCTTAGTTCCGAAATTGAAAGCAAGCGGACTGCATACAAAAATTTATCTGTTCGACCACAACTATAATTATGACGGTATGTCGTCGCAATACGGATATCCCGCGAAAATTTATGCTGCCGGCGTAAACGATGATTTTATAGTGGGGGCGGCTTATCATGATTATGGCGGTAACCGTTTGGAATTGCAGAATATTCACGCCCAGTATCCCGATAAGGAATTGGTGTTTACCGAAACATCTATCGGAACATGGAACAACGGGCATAATTTAGCCGTCCGTTTGATGGAAGATATGCGGGAAGTTGCACTGGGAACAGTCAATAATTGGTGTAAAGCCGTAATTGTATGGAACCTGATGCTTGATAGCGATTTGGGGCCTAATCGCCCCGGTGGTTGCCAAACCTGCTATGGCGCGGTGGATATTAGCCGGTCGGACTACAAAACTATTACCCGCAACTCACATTATTACATTATTGGGCACCTGTCGTCAGTGGTAAAACCTGGCGCCACCCGTATAGGGGCAGACGGCGAATACGCGGGCAGCGCAATTTATTCTGCATTTGAAAATACAGACGGTACATGTGCCGTAGTCTTACTCAACAATACCGCCGCCGGAAAGTCCATTACGTTCGACGACGGAATAAATCATTTTACACACGAAGCGCCGGCGCAATCGGTTGTTTCGTATCAATGGAAAAAACAAAGTAATAACAAATAAAAAAAAGAAATATGAAAAAGTATCTTTATTTAACATTCGTGGTATTGACTATATTAAATGCCTGCACAAAAGCAGACGACATTATTGTTCAAGTAACGAAACCCGCACCAACTCCCGACCCGCGTGATAATCCCGCGATAGATCTCAAAGGTGCATTGACCAGTGCTAATTTTGGCGACAGCTTGCTGTTCAGAATAGATGTGCAAAACGAACTGCCGCTTTCTTCGCTTACAGCAGGACTCTACTATGACAACACAAAAGTGTCTGAAGTGGAAATTCTCATTGGAAGCAATGGCGTATACACAGGAAAAATTTATGTTCCTTTTGTAGCTAATACGCCTGCCGACCAGATGGCTTCGTTAAAATTTACGTTAACAAGCGTCGGAGGCACACCGTTAGAAGAATCGCACAACGTGCGGATTACAATGTGCGACTACCCATACCTGTATTTGGTAACCCCGGCCGGTGAATATAAAATGACGAAAACAGGCGTTGCCGGCGAATATAGTTATACGGGCGCCTTTTCAAACAATGGAGGAGAGGCTTACATCAAGGCGATTAAGTATGATGAAAAAACAGGGCATGAAGTGATTTTCGGATGGGATGATAATGAAACGTTAAAGCAGGGCGCTACAGGAAACATCCGGTTTTTCTCACAAAATGTAACAACAGCGCTTAAAGTCACATTTAATGCTTTGACACAAGAAGTGTCGCCGGTTGGAGAAGACCTGATATTCATCAACGGCACAAAAATGCTGTTGGAGCAAGATCCCGAAGACGACCCCAATACCACCATCTTTTCGTTGGATATGACACTGTCTCAAAACGACGCTTTCGTATTGACCGGAATAAAAGACTTATCGAGTTGGTGGATTGACCCTGATTTTTTCACACCCACGGGGACAGCCGGCAGTTATCAATGGGCGCCGCCCATTACCGGCAAATATTATGTAATGGTTGATTTAAACCTTAGATATATCGCTGTTAATATTTTAGATCAGTACGGCGAATGGGCTACATTTAATAAAACCACGCGCACCGGTGTATTATGGCTGGGAGGCGCTGGCAAACCCAACCGCAATTATACAGACGATTTGCTATGCTTAGTTCCGATGGGCAACGGGACTCATCAAATAACACTTAAAGCCGGCACGGCAGCTAACGGTGGAAATGTAAACACAACCACTTCTACTAATCTTTACCTCTACACCAATTCTGATGGAGAAACTTCTGATAGACTGGGTAGTACAGATTTAATAAATGGCTCCGGAATTAGCGCAATAGGTACTGGTGGCAACAATGGAAGGATGCGTTTCAGTACGGCTTTAACTGCCAATGCCACCTATATTTTTACTGTCACAATACCGGAAGATACAAGCGCTCCTATGGTAGTATCTATCGCCCTGAAACAGTAATTAACTTCATATTGGTATTTATCTTAACATCATATAAAACATAAATATGAACATAAAAAATAAACAACTATTCCCGTGTTTTTTATTCAAGATTTTTTTTGCCGCCGTTTTCCTGTGTCCAGCTATTGCTCTTGCGCAGCATAACAAAACTGTTACAGGCAGGGTAACTGATATGGCTACAGGCGACCCGCTTGAGGGCGTATCGGTAGTACAAAAAGGAATGACGACAGCCGTGATTACCGACGTCGGCGGGCACTATGCTATTACCGTGCCGGATAACACCGTACTTGTGTTTTCCTATATCGGTTACGTTACCGAGGAAGTACGCGTTGTGACGGCTGTACACCACGTAAAACTGTCTGAAAAAATTAACACATTGAACGAAGTAGTAGTGATTGGCTACGGTACTCAACGGAAAGCAGACCTCACTACAGCAGTGGCCAGCATTTCGTCCAACGAATGGGCAAACCGCCCTATTACGTCGGCGCAGCAGGCATTGCAGGGAAAAGCGGCGGGCGTGCAAGTTGTGCAACCGTCAGGGAAGCCGGGCGTGGGGTTGCGGGTACGGGTGCGCGGAACATCATCGTTGAGCGCAAGCAATGACCCGCTGTATATCGTGGACGGTATTCCTACAGAAGACATCAGCACGGTTTCGCCGAATGATATTGAAAATATTCACATCCTAAAAGACGCTTCGGCAGCGGCCATATACGGCAGCCGTGGTGCGAATGGGGTTGTGCTGCTGACCACCAAAAAGGGGGAAATTGGGAAAACACAAATAAATTTGGCCATGTATGCCGGTTTTTCCAACCTGTCGAAAAAAATCAACACGCTGAATACTGCACAGTATTATGACCTGATGGATGACATAGGTGTCCCGATTGATCGCAGCAATATGCACTACACCGATTGGGCAAAGGAGATGTACGGAACGGGATTTCAACAAAATTACCAGGTTTCTTTGTCGGGTGGAACAGAAAAGACGGACTACTATCTTTCGGGCGGCTACCTGAAAGAAGACGGAATTATTTCGCCGTCGGAATACGATCGTTATTCGTTTCGGGGGAATATTTCCTCCGTGCTGAACAAATGGCTGAAAGTATCGTCGAACCTGACTTTTGCCCACACCAACAACATAGGCATGTCCGACAACGACAATTCGGAATACACCGGCGTCATTACATCTATCCTCAACACGCCTCCGTTTCTGAAAATATGGGACGAAGACAATCCCGAACAATATGC
>JAITAH010000412.1 GCA_031284225.1 Dysgonamonadaceae bacterium
CAGTTGGCTTGTGGTGGTCTTTGATAATATTTTCCAAAGCGAAGCAGTCGCCGCAATAAATATTTGATTTTCCATCGCCCCGCATCATCATGTTCGAGCAGGCATACGTGTACATTGAAGGACGAAGTTCCACGCCTGCAAGCTGTTTATTTTTAATATTTTGTTTTTTATCCTCGTCGTTGCCTGCAAGTTTAAACATTCGCTTCATTCCCGCAATCAAAAAGCCACCCGTGCCATAGCAGGGGTCATAAATCACATCATTGGAATTCACATTTGCCAAATCGCAGAATAAATCGGTAATGTGCGCAGGCGTAAGCACCAATCCTTTGGCGACCTCTATTGAATTTTCGTGTTCTTTTTTATTTTTGTGTTTGATCGTTTTTTGCTTGAAAATCGGCTCGTTCAAAATCTTGCTGTATTCGCCAATCATTGCATCTTTGTGCAAAATCTGATTTTGAGAAAGCACACTTTCAATCGCCGACAGCATCGCCTTTCCCCAACTTTCGGAAGAAGCGTAAGTTTTATAACTGATTCTGAATGGTTCGTGAAGCAATGACAGCAAAATAGCGCTAACCATTGTGCAGCGCGTCATTTCGGTAATGGAATACGCCTGATATTCTTCATTCAAAAAAATTGCTTTCTGAATAATATCCACATTGCGCAAATTATCGGCGAACTGTTCGTTATTAAACAGTTTCAGATAATTATTAACAGACAGCAGTTTTTTATCCGCATGATTTTCGACAGGTTTGTCTTCGCCTTTTTTCCAGATAAAGTGCGAAACCAGAAGTTCTTGTTCGATTTGCCCGCTCACGGCGATTGCCACTACGTCAAACTCTGCCGAAAGCGCTTTGGCATAGTGCAGAACGCCATCAACGGCAAAATCTTTCGGATTATCAAGTTTTGCGCTGCGGTGGTTGGCAACGGCTGCTTTACATCCAACAACAAGTAAATAATCAATATTTCCAGCAAGAAAAGAGATAATAAATTCCGGTTTGCCGACGCCTTTTCCTCTTTTCGAGGCGTTTTGCAACAAATCAGTTATGCGCTTGTTGTATGACTTTTGCTCTTCAAATTTTATACTTTTGAACAGCGAGTCATTTTTGAAATGATTTCTTACCATATCTTCTGTAATTCTTTCGTTGGGCATAATGATATGTTTATCTTATCTTTTTTCTGAACAAATAAATACTTAAGACATTTCCGCTCTTTGTGCAAACGTTTCTATGAACGGTTGTATCATTTTTCAAGTCGTTGATTTACTCTGCAAAGATAATGTTTTTTATTTGAGTTGCACTACGTTTTCTTAATAGTTCACGGAGTGTCCAATGTCAATAAACTCTTTCAACGAACCCTCCTCTAAAACCGCCTCGCTTACTCTGTTCTGATTTCCCATCATCTCTACAACGACGACCGTTTTACCGAATGTAAAAATTTAGCGTCTTTTATGATTTAATCCGCATTTAGCCTTGCTTTTTCCCTAAAAACAAGTACCTTTGCCCTCATCGAAAATTTTCCATAGTAATGAATGGCCATTTTAAACGAGAGGTTGCTTTTGGAAGTCTGTACGTGCCGGTGTATTTGCTGAGTCTGCTTCCTATGTCCGTTTTATATGGATTCTCCCGGTTGATATATTTCTTCTTGTTCTATCTGTTTGCTTATCGTAAACTGGTGGTGATACAGAATATTTCCCGCTCTTTCCCCGAAAAAAAGTACAAAGCGGTCGATGCGACGGTACGGGCGTTCTATCGTTCGTTCTGCGATATTCTGGTGGAAATCCTGAAATCGCTTTCCATTTCGGAATTGAAGCAAAAAACAAAAGTTAAACTGATTGGTTTTGAACTGATAACCAATCAAATCAAACAAGGAAAACACGTAATTGCCAGCATGGGACATTGTGGAAACTGGGAAATATTGAACATCCTTCCCTCGCTGTCCGATACGAAGATATACGCGGTTTATAAACCGTTATCGGTAAAATCGGTGGACAGGCTGTTTTTGAAAATCCGTTCTCGTTTCGGCATGAATCTGATACCTGATAAATTGGTAGCCCGTCATTTCATGTCAAACAGGAATCCGTCGGTATATTTGTTCCTGGCCGACCAGTGTCCGGCAATCATCAATCCCGCTTATCGATTCGATTTCCTGTGTCAGCCAACCAACGTATTTACGGGAGTGGAAAAATTAGCCCGCAAGGCCGACGCTTGTGTAATTTATCTTCATATTGCCCGCCTTTCTCGCGGATTATATCAACTCGAATGTAAAGAAATCGCCTCTGATTCGCAAGCGACCGAAGAAACGGAAATCGCCCGTCGTTATATTCAGCTTCTGGAACAGAACATCCGGGAACATCCCTGCGAATGGCTCTGGTCGCACAAACGCTGGAAACGATAAAAAGGTTTTAAATGAGATTTCAGACCGGAAGATAAATCACTTTTTTTGTTTTAAAAAATTCCTCGCCGAAGTAATCGCTCAGCGCGTATTCAATCGCTTTGTGTCTGAATGTTTGCAATTCCTCCTGCAAATCGCCTCCTTTCAAACAGAGAAAACCGTTCGGCAACGCATTTTTCTGTTCCCGGCAGATGTTTTTCCGGGTAATTTTCACTAAATCGGACAAGGGCATTACAGCGCGGCTGACGACAAAATCGAAGGTCTGTTTTTCATCTTCGGCGCGTTCGTGAATACAGACTACATTTTTCAAACCGGCTTCGCGGGCAATGATTTCGGTCGTCCTGATTTTTTTGCCAACGCTGTCGATCAATACAAAATGGACTTCCGGAAAGAGAATGGCCAGGGGGATACCCGGAAATCCGCCGCCGGTTCCGACGTCCCATATTCTTGAACCGGCGCGAAACCGGATGATTTCGGCAATACCCAATGAGTGCAGAATGTGTTTTTCGTAAAGATTCGCCATATCTTTACGCGAAATCAGGTTGATTTTGTTGTTCCAATCGGCATACAACTCGAACAGGGCGGCAAATTGCGCTTCCTGTTGCGCGGTAATGTCCGGAAAATATTTTTTGACAAGCATCATTTCCCTGTATTACTCAAAAAACGACGCAATGGGCGAATTGTCCGCTACATACAACTTGATTTCTTCGTAGGGAATAAAAACCCGGATGACGCCTTCTCGGACGCCGGCTATTTCGTTTTCGTTAAAATAATAAGTAATTCCTTCGTTATCGATCGTAAAATTGTCATTCGGCGCAATATCGGACAAAGCGTAACCCAGGTTTTCCAGTTCGCCGGCATTGTTCAAGCCGTTGGCGGCGACGATTTTATCAATCAGGGTGGCGGACAGGTTTTTCCGGTAATTGATGCCTGAGAAATCTTCTTCTTTCAGGAAATCGCCGGTGGCGAGATTGACTACGTAAGCGTAAACACATTTCGAATTGTACATCCCTCCGGCATAATCTACCGATTCGACAATAAAAGAGATAAAACCGTTTTGATTGTACAGGATGCTGTTTTTAAGTTGAGTGTAATAGGCGTATCCGCTGGAATCGGCGTATTGATTGTCATTATCTTCGGCATATAATTTCCTGCCCTTTGGCGTTTCAAATCGTTTAAAATCGTCGATATAGTGTTGCGCGTATTCTTTCAGGACTTCTTCGGGGGTCAAATCCCTGAACGTTTCGCCAAACATTTTGTCGATAAACCAATTCTGCAAAGTTTGTTCGCCGGAAGAATCCGGATAGACGTAATGGATTTGGATATTACAGCCGGGTTGAGCCGTATCATTGAAAAGGTAATAGCTTTCGTTTACGTCAATAGAATCGAAACGAACGGCATTGTCCGTCGGCTTGACGATACGCTTGCATCCTGCCGCAGCGAAAAAACAAGTTGCCAAAATCAGAAAGTACGCATTTGCTGTTTTCATAAGAACAAATTTAAATACGGCAGCAAAAATAATAAAAACTTTCCATGCAACAACTATTGTTTATCTGTAAAAAATCGTCTATCTTTGTCGCCACAAAAAAAAGGCGAAAATAGCTCAGTTGGTAGAGCACGACCTTGCCAAGGTCGGGGTCGCGGGTTCGAGTCCCGTTTTTCGCTCAATCCTTCTTTTTATTCATATTCTTACTTTCGGAATTTTCATCGAATATCCTTCAATGATTATTCTCATCCGAAATTAATTATGATCTTTTAATAAATATACATTTTATCAGAAAAAACAGGATATAAATGAATAAATGTAAAAAAAAACGCCAAGATAAATTATGTAAAAAACGATTGATATAAAAATGTATATAATTGTTAATGAATAAAATGTTTCATCTTCTCCTGTGTTCTTATCCGGAATCTGTTAATTTTGACCTTAGCCAACCTGCTTTCAGTATTAATCTACCAAAGCAAACGACGGACAGGATTTGTGAAACAGATTGCCATTTGATAACAGACACAAACACTGAACAGAAACTTGGTTATCTTAAATATTATCGCCATATTTGCAAAAATATCTCAAATATGACAACGGAAATATTACACGGAACTGAAAAAAGACTTTATGATTTAGTCGCCCCATTAGTACTTAATCCTTTTGTTATTCAGCAAAACAGGGGAATCGCTTTTAAAACTACCCGGAAACATGTATGGATTGTTTCCGTTACAGACAATGAAAAATGTACCGGCTTTTTACCCATCCAGCTAAAACACAATCGAGGTGAAATCAATAATTATTACATTCAAGACCGCGACGAAGAATTATTATTGTCGTTGCTGACGGATGCTTTGGAATTTGCCAAAGAGCAAAATTTGAATATGCTCGACATTATTACTCAAATTGAAGACTACGAAACGATTCAAAAAAAAGGTTTTTCGGTTGCAAAACAATTTGTGAAGTGTTCCCGATTCAGAATAAAAGTATGAACGTTTACGAGGCTACCCAAGAACGATTAACGCGTATTTTTTCCGAGTTTGATAATGTTTACGTGTCTTTTTCCGGCGGAAAAGATAGCGGCGTGCTTTTAAATTTATGTATTGATTATATACGAAAGCATAAGCTGAACATCAAATTGGGCGTATTTCATATAGATTATGAAGCGCAATACGAATCTACTACCCACTATGTGAACGATACTTTTGCACAAAACACGGATGTGCTCGACGTATATCGCTGCTGTGTGCCGTTCAAAGTACCTACCTGCACATCCATGCATCAAAACTACTGGCGACCCTGGGAAAAATCGAAACGGGATATCTGGATCAGTCCGATGCCCGACAATTGCTATACCGAAAAGGATTTTCCGTTCTTCAGCGAAAAAATATGGGATTACGATTTTCAGGAACGGTTCAGTCTCTGGTTGCACGAACGCAAGCAGGCTAAACGCACCTGTTGCCTCGTCGGTATTCGAACGCAGGAAAGCCTTTACCGCTGGTGGGCAATCCACAACAACCGGAACTCCCGAAATTATGACGGTTTGAAATGGACGAAACAGATTTACGACAATATTTTCAACGTTTATCCGATTTACGACTGGATTACGAAAGATATCTGGACGGCAAATGCTCGCTTCGGCTGGAAATATAACCGGCTTTACGACCTCTATTACCAGGCCGGCGTTCCTCTCGATGCGATGCGGGTGGCCAGTCCGTTTCTTTCGGCGGCGCAGGAAAGCCTGAAACTGTACCGCGTTATCGAACCTCATACCTGGGGCAAACTCGTATCGCGGGTCAACGGCGTGAATTTTTCCGGCATGTACGGCAAGAATACGATCAAGGGTTGGAAATCTATCCGGCTTCCCAAAGGGCATACATGGAAAAGTTATATGCACTTCCTGTTGGATACCTTGCCGGAACATACCCGCAAGAATTATTTGGCCAAACTCGAAACTTCCAAGCGGTTTTGGCGCGAAAAGGGCGGCTGCCTGTCGGATAAAACCATCCGGGAATTATCGGCGGCCGGCATAAATATCGAAGTCGGCGACACAACGAATTACCGGACTTCCAAAAAGCCTGTCAGGATGGAATATATCGACGATATCGACATTTCCGACTTTAATTTGATACCTACTTACAAACGGATGTGTATTTGCATCATTAAAAACGATCATTTGTGCAAATACATGGGATTTACTTTAACAAAAAACGAAACAGAACGGCGCAAAGCCGTTATGGACAAATATAATGCACTATTATGAAACGTTTATACGCAAAAAGCAGCTACATAAGCCCGGTTTACAGAGTCAAAGCCGTTCCGATTGAAAAGATACGGGCTAACAGTTATAATCCGAATGCCGTGGCGCCGCCCGAAATGAAATTGCTCTACAAATCCATTAAAGAAGACGGTTACACGATGCCGATAGTCTGCTATTACATTGCTAATATCGACCGTTACGAAATTGTAGATGGATACCACCGCTACCGAGTCATGTTGAAACACAGAGATATTTATGAGCGGGAAAACGGCCTGTTGCCGGTTGTCGTGATCGAAAAAGACCTCAGCAACCGCATGGTTTCGACCGTTCGCCACAATCGCGCCCGCGGTTCGCACAGCATCGAACTGATGAGCAATATCGTTGCCGAATTGGTACAGGCGGGGATGTCCGACGCATGGATTCTGAAAAACATCGGCATGGATACCGACGAACTGTTGCGATTGAAACAGGTTACGGGATTAACCTCGTTGTTTAAAGACCGGGAGTTTTCAAACTATTTGGTAACTCCGGAAAAGTTTAAAACGACGGGGTTTTGAACGCTTAATGAACAAGCCCCTTCAATCATTTTCTATTGACATATATGCCCTGTATGGGCATTTTTAAGCAGTCCGTATATTTTTTCCGCATTTCCTCCGGCATTAACCCTTGCCCTTTAGGGCATCCATGTCAATAGAATTAGCATTATCCCTACCATCACAAAACCTCGTTAGAGGTTGCCTGTTGATTCAACCGGCTTACAAACGCAACGACAATGGATGCCGTCGCTTCGAATAGAAAAACGCCTCCGAACTGCTTCGGAAGCGTTAACTTGCTTTCTGTGACTCCGGAGGGATTCAAACCCCCAACCTTCTGATCCGTAGTCAGATGCTCTATTCAGTTGAGCTACGGAGCCTTTCCTGCTTTTGCGTCGGCAAAGGTAAATCATATTTTCGGATTGTGCAACTATTTGTCGGGAAAAATTACTGGATAAATTTGGGGCCAAAAATCAGGTATCCGATGTTCAGGCCGACATTTCCGCTGTTTTTCGGATAACTGTAATGATTGACATACAAACTGACGCTCATGAACGACAACTGGGCAACCAGGCTGATTTCGCCCCAATACGCCGGACTGGTGAACAGTTTTCCATAATAAGCTTTGTTGTCTTCTCCCCGCTTGATCGGATAGAGAGGCAAAAATCCGTAAAAATCGCCCCGCAGGTGGAACGTCGGATTCAATTTCAGAATCGGAATTAATCCGCCGGCAATGTACTGGTTGGCATGGAATGCTTCGTTGAAAATCAATTTACTGTGCGGGGTAGGGGTGAAGCCCGGCGCCTGTAAGACAGAAGCGGTATAATTACTCCACAGGTTTTTACTGGACGCCATGCCTTCTATCCAATATCCTAAATTGAAACGCGGATGTAGGGTGTGATAATTATTTAACAGCGCCTGCAATTGGATATACGATTGAGAAAACTGCTTCGGCGTTTGCTTGTTTTTAGCGAGATAAAAAGTTTCTGTTCCCGAAATGTATTGAGCATACACTTTATGCTGCTGCCCGCTGATCGGAAATTGTTTGGCGTTCAACGAATTTTTGCGATAATAGAGGCCGAAATTAAACAAATTGTATTTGCTCCGATCATATTCCGCCCCCAAATACGATTTATTTTGATAATATTTATCTTCCAGCAGTCCGTATCCCACCATTAGATTCGTTTTTGCATTTACGAGAAAGGGCAAACCGACGCCGATTTTCCCAAAAAACTCCCGCTGATTGGAAAACGTCGCCAAATCGGTATCGATAAACAATTTTTCGCTCTCGTAAAATTTCCGAACATCGTATGACAAAATGCCCGCCACATCCAGAGGGATGTTCGACGGGATTTCCAGTTTTCCGTAAAAAGTAAATCCGTTGTAGGCATTCCCCAGTTGAGCGTCCAGATTAAACGTAGTGGACAATTCGGTCAAACTTTGGTATCCGGCGCCCAAATAAATCTGATTGGCGCTCATCGACGAAATATTTCCGCCGAAAGCCGACGTCATTTCATTTTTGATTTTAACATCCAAATACAAATCAAACGTTTGAGTTTCATAATTGTATTCGGCATGAGGCATAATTTCCTTGATTTTGGGATTCATCAGTAATTGAAAATAGGTGCGCTTAAAATCTTGAATAGAAAAACTGTTGTCGTTGCTCCGGTGGATTCTACTGATGATGTATCTTTCCTGCGATTCGGTCGTCCCCGAAATGTAAACCCGTTTGAAAATCAGCGGCGGCAACTGCTCCTTATAATTTTTGCGGCGGGCGGTTACTTCTGCTAACGGGACCCGTCGCTGGATTCTTCCCTGGATAGAATCGAGCATTTCCATAGTGGTACGGTATCCCAGGTTGAACAGGGTTTGCGCTTTATCGAAATCCAGCAGGCCAACGTCTTCCAACTGAAACCGCATCATAATTCCGTCGGCCGGATCGACCTGATAATCCGTTTTTTGCATCACCATATTTTCCATTTGGTCGTAAATACTTTGTTGAACCGGTTTTTTTTTCGGAGTCGATCCCGCCACCACGGAACCGATGATAAAACCGGGGCGCCAAGCCTCTTTCATCGGATGAATCGGAAAATTATCGTAGATACCGCCATCCCACAAAGGAATATCATCTTTGATAATCGGTTTGAAAACTAATGGGAAAGACATAGACGCCCGGACGGCGTCCCCCAGATCGCCGTTGCGGAAAATGAGCGGCCGTTTATTATAAACGTCCGACGCCACACAAAGGAAAGGTACGAACAGATTGTCGAAATTTTCTTCGCATTGCGCATTCGCCTGAGCATACAGCTGAAGAAAAGCCTGGTTCATCTGTATCGGATTAACCAGACTGTTAGGCAATAGCGAACCGGTAGTAAGAACCGAATCTTTCAACGGAATATTCAATTGCATAAACGATGGATTTTCCGCCCTTTTCCAAAAATAATACTGATAATTTTCTTCGACTTTGCCGGTTTGCCAGTAGTAAAAATCTTCCGACATAAATAATTGCAGCATCTCGTCGGGCGAATAGCCCATCGCATACAAACTGCCGATAATCGCGCCGATGGATGTTCCGGAAATATAATCGATCGGAATATTATGCTCTTCCAACGCTTTGATAATGCCAATGTGTACGGCGCCTTTCGCTCCTCCTCCACTCAATACCAGCCCCACATTCTGCGAAAAGGCCGAAATGACCCATAGACTGCACAAAATTGCGGATAAAATTATCTTTTTCATTCTTCTCAAAATTTTCGGAGCAAATATAGCGATAATTCTTTTTAAATGATTTAATTTTGTAAAATATCAATAAATATAACTTTCAAAAGATATACAATGTTGCGATTAATACAAATACGTCAAATTATATGAACAAAGTTAGTTTATTCGTCTTATTCATTCTATTCTCAGTATCTATGATGCAAGCAAAAAACCCGCTTTTAAGCAAGTACAACACGCCACGCGGAACTATTCCGTTCAAGGAAATCCAGGTAAATCAGTATGAACCGGCTTTCGAGGAAGCCATGAAACGGCATAACCGGGAAATTCAACAAATCATCGACAACAAGGAACTGCCGACATTCCAAAACACAATTGAAGTTCTGGAATACTCCGGCCAATGGCTCGATCGAGCAAGTAACGTGTTCTTTAATCTGCTCAGTGCGGAAAGTTCCGATGCAATGATGGAAATTGCCCAACGGATTCAACCGAAATTAACGGAACATTCCAATAATATTACTTTGAATGAAGCATTATTTCAACGAGTAAAAGCCGTTTATGACGCCTACAGTAAAGAAAACGCTATCCTTTCCCTCACGAAAGAACAGCAACGTCTGCTTCAAAAAACATACGACAGCTTTATTGATCACGGCGCAGGCCTGAATGCGGAAGAAAAAGATCAATACCGCACATTATCTTCACAATTAAGCGCATACACATTAAATTTCGAACAAAATGTCCTGAATGCCACCAATGCCTATACTTTATTACTAACGGATGAAAAAGATTTAGCAGGGTTGCCGCAAACCATTATTGCCGCCGCCGCTCAAAAAGCGAAAGAAAACGAAAAAATCGGTTGGATATTCGATTTATCTGCGCCCAGTTACACCGCTTTTATGAAGTACTCGTCGAATCGCGATTTACGAAAAGAACTTTATATAGCCTACAACGGAAAATGCGTCGGCGGCGAATTTGATAATCTCGAAAACGCGAAAGGTATCGTCAATTCTCGCTTGGCCATTGCCAATCTGATGGGTTACCCGTCGTATGCCGAATACGTCTTGCGTAAACGGATGGCCGCCAATGCTCAAAATGTATATGATTTATTGAATGAACTGTTAGCCGGATTTACCCCGTCTGCCCGCGAAGAATACAAAGAAATCGAAGGATTTGCCATTGGTAAAGAAGTAAAAAACATAGAAATAACGCCCTACGACTGGTCGTATTATTCCGAACAGCTCCGGAACGCCAAATTCGATGTAAATGATGAAATGACCCGTCCGTATTTTGAACTGGAACGTGTGAAGAAAGGCGTGTTCGGATTAGCGACTACGCTGTATGGACTCACATTCAAAAAAAATCCCCAAATACAAGTTTATCAAGAAGATGTAGAAGCCTTTGAAGTGTATGATAAAGACGGAAAATACATGGCCGTACTTTATACCGATTTCTTCCCGCGAGCCGGAAAACGCGCCGGCGCATGGATGACCGAATTTCAAGCGCAGGGAGTTCGAGATGGAAAAACCGTTCGTCCGCATATTTCTTTGGTGATGAATTTTACTAAACCGACGGGTACCCAACCGGCGTTGCTGACTTTTTACGAAGTCTCCACCTTTTTGCATGAATTTGGTCATTCGCTACATGGAATATTGGCCAATACAACTTATCCCAGCCTGTCGGGAACCAACGTTTACCGCGATTTTGTGGAACTGCCTTCTCAGTTCATGGAAAATTTCCTGTTGGAAAAAGAATACTTGGATAGTTTGGCCGTTCATTATCAAACCGGCGAGAAAATACCGCAGGATTTAGTGCAAAAACTCATCAATGCCGCTAACTTTAATACAGGATATGCTTGTCTGCGACAATTAAGTTTTGGTTTATTGGATATGGCTTATCACACAATCACCCAGCCATTAACCGGAACGATAGCGCCTTTTGAGTACGAAGCCGTTCGACCGACAACCGTTGTGCCTTATCTGGAAGGAGCTTTGATATCGCCGGCATTCAGTCATATTTTTTCAGGAGGATATGCCGCCGGTTACTATTCCTACAAATGGGCGGAAGTGTTGGACGCCGACGCCTTTGCCCTGTTCAAAGAAAAGGGTATTTTTAATCCGGAAATCGCACAATCTTTCCGCGAATTGCTTTCAAAAGGAGGTACGGAAGATCCGATGGAACTCTATGTGAAGTTCCGGGGAAAAAAACCGACTACGGAAGCTTTGATGCGCCGAAGTGGAATCAGAAAATAAAATTCAAATAATATATGAATATGAAAAAAACAAATTTTTTAGTAATTACTGTATTAACAGTGTTTTGTATGACTGCTTGTAAAGACAAACGACCGGCAAATCCCTTCTTCGAAAAATGGGAAACTGCCTACGAAATTCCTCCCTTCGATCGGATCGCCGTATCGGATTACCGCGAAGCCTTTTTGAAAGGCATGGAAGAACAAACGGCCGAAGTTGAGGCCATTGTGAAAAATCCGGAAACGCCATCGTTTGAAAACACTCTGGTAGCGCTGGACGCATCGGGTCAATTATTAACTAAGGTAACCGGCGTGTTTTTCGCCGAATCCAGTTCCAACGGCACGGATGAAATTCTCGCGCTGGAAAGCGAAATAATTCCCTTGCTGACGCAACATAGCGATAAAATCTATATGGATACGCAGTTGTTTGAAAAAGTAAAGTATGTCCAGGAACATACCGATAGCGCCGCTCTCGCTCCGGAAGACTACCGGCTGTTGCACGAAACTTATTTGGATTTTGTTCGCAACGGCGTCAATCTGCCCGAAGACAAAGCATTAGAATTGAAAAAAATCAATGAAGAATTATCCAAATTGGAAAATAAATTCGGACAAAACGTATTGAGCGAAACCGGTTCCTATCGTTTAATTATCGACAATAAAGACGACTTATCCGGACTTTCCGTCGGATTGATTGCCTCGGCAGCTCATCGTGCCGAAAAAGCCGACTTGGAAGGCAAATGGGTATTCGGCTTGGACAATCCCAGCATCATGCCATTTTTGGCTTCCTCCGATAATAAAGAGTTGAGAAACAAACTACTAACGGCTTATCTGAATCGCTGTAACAATAACAACGAATACGACAACAAGGAAAATCTGAAAAACATCGTTCTTCTGCGCGATAAGAAAGCCAAATTATTGGGTTATCCTAATTTTGCCGAATATATTCTGGAACGGCGAATGGCTAAAAATTCC
>JAITAH010000030.1 GCA_031284225.1 Dysgonamonadaceae bacterium
CATTTTTCCCGCTAAACAGCCCATATACATAAACATATGTTAATTTTTTACCTTTTGACCCCGCTTTTTTTATTGATATTTAACTGTTGCTTCGCTGAGAGCTGCAATGTGGGTTAAATATTGTAACCAACAGTATTGCTGTCTTCCATGTATCCCATTCCAATATCAATTATACCTGCTATTCCTGTTGCTGCCCATCCTGCACCTTTATACAGTTTTGCTACCTTGATTGCACCTACTCTACTGCCGGTATATTGGTTGCCTCCCCAGGAAGTTTTGTAATATTTTCCATTCTTACCCAACCAGTAACCTTCGGAAAAGGAAAGTCGCTCTAATGATGTGAATACACTTGCATCCACCTTCGTTATAAAACTCGTTGCGTTCAACCAATCCTGTGCCTGTTGGCTAAGAGGGACTCTTGTGTTAATTATACCTATTGCGGTGGGCTGGTATCCATATTCGGAATAAACACCTTCTACAAAAACGGATTGATTCCAAAAATAATAGGGGAGATTACTGCGCAAACCGGTAACAACAGGCGGGTTGCCGCCTATATATCCATATCCTCCATAACCATAACTGCCTCCATATCCTCCTCCATATCCTCCATAACTTGCACCTCTATGAAACATACTTCCGCCCGGTCTGAAATATCCATTATAAAACATGAGGTGGTAAATATAGCTGTAATCCAATTTATTATCCCATTCATCCCTGTAGCAACGCGCGTACTGATCCCAATGATAACCTCCATACGGGTCGGTATATTCCAGACCGCTCGGGTCGGTATATTTCAGCGGGTTGTTCAAGCAATAGGAGTAGCGGTTGTAGTTTTGGCTGTTGGTAGCGTCCTGTATATACGGGTCGGGCGATAAAAACCGGCCGAGCGCCGCATCGTACAAGCGGGCGTTCATGTTTATCAAGCCGAACTGCGTTAAGTGTTCGTGTCCGGTATAACCGCGACCCAAAAACAGTTCCGGTTCGCGGTCCACAGCATAAATTCGGTGCCCGGCAGGATCGCGTAACCGGCCCCATGCATCGTAACTCAATTCCTGTTTCACTGTTCCATCCTCGTTAAAAATATGCGTAATGCTGCCCTGATAGTCGCGCCCGATGTAATACAACTTCCATGTTCCGCTCTCCCGTACAAACACCGCCGGCGCAGAATAAGCGTCACCGCAAAGATACAACTTTTCTTTGGTTCCGGCAGGCGTTTCGTCTATTTCGTATTTATTTCCGAAATAATGGCGTGTGAGCACAATTCCCTTTCCGTTTCTCAGCGACATTTTTACCCGGTCGCCGTCGGCATTGTAAGCAAGTATCGCCGAATGGCCGTTTTCGGTAATGCTTACCGGGCGTTGCAGGGCATTGTAGGTAATATCCTGCACCCGCACAGGTGTTGCATTGTCGTAAGGCGTAGCCATTGTCATTTGATACGGTTTTGCAGCGTCTGCATATTCAAAAGCCCCGGTAGCGGAATTTTCTATTATATTTCCTTTGCTGTCGTAATTGATAGAAGCATTGCCGGTTCTTGTCAGCCGCTTCAACACGTCGTAGGCAAAACTTTCCTGCAAGTTGCGGGAATTGGAAACATCTTTTCTCCAGTTCAGATTTCCGGTTTGCGCATCAAAGCTGTAACGGAAATCCTGCAATATCGTAATATCGTTTTGTATTGCACCAATGTCTGCCAGATCCGTGGCAGTAGAGTTTGAAGCGGTAGCCGCCATCATACGGCCGGTTGCTATCGTGCCATCATTAACGAAGGGTCTGGCTGTTATGTCCAGAGTCTCGGATTTATAAATTTTTCTTGCCGCCGGCAATCCGAAGCTGTCGTAACTGTAAGAGCGGTTCAGCGTTCCGGTCGTTGCGCCGGTAGCCTGTCCCATTGCATTTTCGGCAGTCAGTTTCCAAACGGATTTTGCACCGCTGAAGTAGGGTGAAGTCAGCGTTACCTCAATATTGTGTCCGTAGGCATAGCGATAATTTTCGGTTGCCAGCTTGCCTGAGTTTGAAGCGTAATTGATCGTTTTTACATTGCCGGTTTCATACTCAATCGTTTTTCTCAGCCATTTTCCGTCGAGGCCGGTTTCCGTTATCGTGCTGGGACGCAAATAAGTATCATAAGCATATTCGATTTTTGTTCCATTGTTGCTGATAGCGCTTTGGGGCAAATTGTCCGCATTATAGACAATGTTCAGCGTTTGTTCGCCTGCGATTTCCTTTCTCGTTAGCCGGTTCCGGGAGTCGTAAGTATATATTTGCCGGTTCCGGGCGTCTTCTTCGAGGATGATATTCCCGGCGGCGTCATACCTGAAAACTCTTATGCCTGCACTCGGATCGTTAATACCGTTTCGTCTTCCGTAAGTATCATACGAAAAAGCTGTCGTAACTCTGTACGGCGCCGTTATTGAAGTCGGTTGTCCGTCTGCCCGCAGGTTGTAAGTGATGGTTCCCGTCGCATCGGTTATGCTTGTTATTTCGCCTTTGGCGTTGTAACGGGTTGTTTTCGTTACGCCGTCGATAGTTGAGGCGACCGAATTGCCATCGTATGCAAACCGGTCCCTTTTTCCCGAAGCATAAGCAATTTCGGTTATCCGGTCGAAATTATCATATTTATATTCGTTCCATTGCGTTAGCGAGTTTTTGAAAGGCAAAGAAACTTTCCAAAGCCGTCCGAAATTGTCGTATTTTTTATTGATATACACAACCGAGCTGTTGAAGCGCTGTTCTCCGGTTCTGATTTCACGCATCATTGCATCAAAAAAAGTTACAGTGGAAGGTTTGCCGTCGGCAATTCTTGTTTCTCTTATCCACGCGTCTTTAGGCGAAGAAACAAATACGACTGAAGAAGTTTCAACCGTACCGTCCGGATAGGTTGTTTTCGTTTTCCGGCCCCAATTATCGTACTCAAAAGTTGTTTCGTTTCTTCTGTGGTCTATCAGCGCTTCCAACTGTCCTTTGCTGTTATAGACATATTCCGTAAACAAACCGATCGGATCGGTTTCCTTAGTCAATCTGCCGGAATCATCGTATTCGTAGGTTTTTGTCTGCCAATTGGTTGAAGAATAAGTTCTTATTTTTGCTTCTCTCACCCAATTATTGGCATCGTAAACAAAATTTTCTTCCGATACTTTGTTCGCATTGTAATATTCCATTTTTGTCAGCGGCAGTCCCACACTGTTGTAGGTGAATACGGTTTTGGTTGTTACGGCCGATTGTCCGCTGCATTCGTTCTTGACCGCTCGTTGTTTCAGCTCGCCCAAACGGTAAGGACTTGCCGTAAAATTGCTGAACAGATTGTCGATAGTCGTTTTCAAACCGCCGCCGTAATCGGTTATGATTTGTGTGGTGTTGCCGTAGGTATCATGCGAGTAAGTCGTAGTTTTGGTAATATTTTTCAATTTATCCGTTGCTACCGAATGGCTCAAAGTTACTTTTGCGATTTTGTTTGCGGCTACATCTACCTTATAAGTATTAACAAGCCTGTTTGCCGGACTGTCTTCACTTGTCAATACGCCGAAATGCAACGGGTCGAAAGTCCGGACGACCGCCTGATTACGCAAACTGTCGGTGACCGTTATTTGTTCAAAACCGCAAAAACCAAGTCCCTGATGATGCCTTATGCCGTTTTGATACCGGTAGGTTTTTACGTCAAGAATAGCGTCTTTATGGCAGGTACGCATTCTGTTTACCACCGTGCTGTTGCGCGAAATATTCTGATACGAAAACCCGGCTTCACTTGTGGTGGTAGCGGTATAGGTATTCTCATCCGTCAGTTTTCCATACTCAAAATGGGTAACAATGTCAAAACCGGATTTTACGCCCGTCATTACCAATGATTTGGAGAGATCCATTTCAAACGAAAGGCGCACAATGCTGTCGCCGTTCACAAAAACCAGTTCGTTTGGAGTCGTTTCCGTAGTTAGATAATTATCGCCGGCCAAGACATAATAGTTTGGAATTCCAATTGTTTCCTGTTCAACGGCTATTATTTCGCCTTTATCAAAAAAGTAAGTGCTTGTCTTGTCAGATTCAATAAGGGTTAAATCGCTTTGTCCGTCGTCGTTCATATCTTCGGTAGCAACTTTGATGAGCCGGGAGAAATCGCCAATCTCTTCCAACGATTTGTGATCGAAGTTTTTACCATCAGAGAAAAACACTCCACCAGGGCCCTCATAATACCAATTTTTGTAAAACAAGTCGGTACGCCCATCACCATTAAAATCACCTGTCTGATAAATGGTATTATTGTTCCTTCCCACATCAATATCAGTACTTGATTTTTTCGGTACAACAGTTGAACCGTCAAATTCAAACTCTATAAAAGCGCCGTATTGGTTATTTTCAGGCAAATAAAAGAAGTCTGTTTTTCCGTTACCATTGAAATCGCCTGTTATCAATCTTATTCTATCTGTTTCGTCAGTGATCGGTACATGTTGACCGGGAGGATTATTTGTCAAAGGCTTCACCTGTATATCGGCAAATATCGCATTTCTATAAAGCACAGAATCTGATTCTAAATCGTAGATTTCTCCGCGAGGAATTTGATTCTTGTTTCCTTTTGTTGTTCGCAACGACGATACAGCCAAAATTTCGTTTTTGCCGTCGCCATTGAAATCGCCGCTGAAAAATTCCTTATATATGGGATAGCTATTCCGATTGTCGTTTTTAACTTCGAACGTAGTCTGAAATGTTTTCGTGTAAAGATATTCAAGTTCGCCTGAAGCATTGATTGTATAAACAGCAAACGCTAAATAATCGGCATAAGGACCGTCGGTAAGATAACTATAAAGTCCAATATCATCGACTTCACCGACATTTTCCGAAATATAATTATTTATCTTCACAATTTCGTTACCGGGCTTGTTGTCCAGATCCATGCAAATAACATCCAAAAATCCGGCTCCGG
>JAITAH010000069.1 GCA_031284225.1 Dysgonamonadaceae bacterium
GCGCTGTATATTATTTGCATTGTATATTGCCTGCACTGTTTATGTCCTGCAACACATGCGGATTGCTTCATTTATTTAATCCAATCCTTGCGTAATACACTAATCCAATCCTGCAACAAGCGCTTATTGCAACAAATATTTGCGACAAAGGAAAAACAAAATTCAATCCATTGAAAACAAAACGATTATAGTGTCGATACGAGTCCTCATACGTCATCGTTTGTCATGGGGAAAACCCTTTTTAAATGCACAGATGAACGGTAATTTTGCCTGTCAATTCAAATCATCTCAAAAACAATTCGTATGGACACTGCAAAAGCTGATAAAACGCACAAATGCCGGGCAACCGCAATCCGCGATAAGCGGATTCTGTTTTCCCGTGAAAACAGCAAGTTGTGTCTTGGGCAGCCCGAAATGCTTCGGGCATCCCAAGACCCACTTGCTCCGGCTTACAGCCGGAGGCGGCTTCCTCCAAAGTCGGAAGCCCTGATGAAAGTCGAATCACCCACCGCTAATGTGCAATAAATATGGAAACAAATAAGACAAACAACAGCCAATCAAAAGGCCGGAAACCGAAGATCAACCGCGCCGTTCACCGTTACGGAATCAAACTCAACGACGACGAAAACGCCCGTTTTACAACCTTATTCCTTCAATCGGGAATGAATGAAAAAGCGAAATTCATCAAAAACATGATTTTTGAAAACGTTATGAAAACGGTCAAAATCGACAAAGCGGCCATAGATTATTATGTCCGTCTAACGAATTTTTACGCGCAGTTTCAGGCCATCGGCAACAATTACAACCAGACGGTAAAGGCAGTCAAAACCAATTTTTCCGAAAAGCGGGCATTGGCCCTGCTCTACAAACTGGAAAAAACGACGATAGAACTGGTTGTTTTAAGCCGGAAAATCATCGAACTTACCCGCGAATTTGAAGCAAAATGGTTGCAAAAATAAGTCATGGCGCCTCACTTTACGGCGCCGTTACCTACAATCAGGAAAAGGTAAACGAAGGAACGGCCCGGATTATTTCGGGCAACCGAATGATAACGGACATTACCGGAAACCCGCAACATATCCTGCAGCAAACCCTGTTTGCGTTTGAACCTTACCTTGCCGCCAACCGCAACACCCGCAAGCCGGTACTGCACATTTCGCTCAATCCCTCGCCGGAAGACCGCCTCTCCGATGAACAGTTTACACATTTAGCGAAAGATTATATGGAAAAAATGAATTACGGCGACCAGCCCTATATCGTCTATGTACACGAAGACACCGGCCGCCGCCACATCCATATTGTATCGGTATGCGTGGACGAAATGGGGCGGAAAATCAGCGACAGCTACGAACGCCGCCGTTCGATGACCGCCTGCCGCGAACTCGAAATCAAATACAAGCTGAAAAATATCACCGACGAAAGACGGGAACAGGACAGCCTGTTTTTGAAGAAAGTAGAGTACGAAAAAGGAAATGTAAAGCATCAAATATCCAATGTGTTGAAAAACGTTTCGGATTACAAATTCCGCACGTTCGGGGAATACAGCGCCCTGTTGTCCTGCTTCAATGTGGAAGCCAAAACGGTCAAAGGCGCAGGCATTGACGGCAAAACGTTCAACGGCATTGTCTATTCGGCAACGGATGATACTGGCAAAGCCGTCAGCAACCCATTTAAATCCTCTCTTTTTGGAAAATCCTTTGGCTACGAAGGATTGAACAAAAAGATGGCAAGGAATGAAAAAGACCTGAAAGAAGGCAAGTATGCCCCTATGATACGGGGCGATATAGCCGCCGTCCTGAAAACAGCCAAAAGTAAGGATGATTTTATACAAAAACTCCGGGACAGGAAGATTGACGCCGTTTTTCGTACTAACGAAGCCGGACGGCTCTACGGAGCTACCTTTATCGACCATCGCCGGAAAGAAGTCTATAACGGTTCAGCGCTCGGAAAAGAATTTTCCGCCAATGTTTTCCATAAACTGTTCAATGAAATACCGCAGAAAACGCCATCGAAAACCGGGCGGGACGAAACACCGGTAATACACAACCCTCACCCGGACGAAGTTTTTCCCTTTTCATCACCGGACAGGGACACCTCCCTCAAAGATATTTTCGGAATATTCGATTTTCCGTTTACGAATGAAGGCAGGGATTACGAAGAAGAAGCCTTCCTGCGACAAATGAAACGCCGGAGAAAGAAAAAACAGCAAAGACATTTATAAACACTTTCAAATTTCAATTATTATGCAAAACGAAGACGATTTAAGAGGCCTGGCAAAAACCATCGAGTTTATGCGTGCCGTCAGTATTTTATTTTGTGTTATCCATGTGTACTGGTTTTGCTATCAGAGCATGGCGGACTGGGGAATCAATATCGGCGTTGTCGATAAAATCCTGATAAATTTTCAGCGGACAACCGGGCTGTTTTCGTCCATTCTTTGGACAAAGATTTTTGCCGTCTTATTTTTGGCCTTGTCCTGTCTGGGGACAAAAGGCGTAAAAGCGGAAAAAATCAGATGGCGGAACATTCATCTTTGCCTGTTTTTCGGCTTTATTTTTTTCTTCCTTAACGGAATACTGTTGTTCCATGTTCCCATTGTCCTTCATGTCCTCACCGTCCTTTATATCTCCACGCTCACAGCAGGTTATATTCTTTTGCTTGTAGCCGGATTATGGATGAGCCGCCTGTTAAAACATCAGTTATTAGAAGACGTATTCAACGAGGAAAACGAGAGCTTTATGCAGGAAACCCGTCTTTTGGAAAACGAATATTCGGTCAACCTGCCGACGCAGTTTCAATATAAAGGCAAGTTATGGAATGGCTGGATAAACGTGGTTAATCCTTTCCGGGCAAGTACCGTACTGGGTACTCCGGGTTCGGGAAAATCATACGCAGTTATCAATTCGTTTATCAAACAGCAGATTAGTAAGGGCTTTGCCGTTTATTTGTATGACTACAAGTTCGACGATTTATCTGTAATTGCCTATAACACACTGCTTAACAATCTTGACAAATACAAAATAAAACCGCAGTTTTTTGTAATTAATTTCGACAATCCGCGCAAGTCGCATCGCTGCAATCCCATTGCCCCTGAATTTCTTACCGACATCAGCGACGCATACGAAGCTTCTTACACCATAATGCTCAATCTGAACCGCACTTGGATTCAAAAGCAGGGCGATTTTTTCGTGGAAAGCCCCATCATCCTTTTAGCCTCCATTATTTGGTATCTTGCCATTTATAAGGGAGGTAGATACTGTACTTTTCCGCACGCCATTGAATTGCTGAACAAACCCTACGCCGATATTTTTACTATTCTTACTTCGTATCCCGAACTTGAAAACTACCTGTCCCCCTTTATGGACGCTTGGAAATCCAACGCTCAGGACCAGTTACAAGGACAGATAGCTTCCGCTAAAATTCCCCTGTCCCGAATGATAAGTCCGCAACTCTACTGGGTGATGTCGGGCGATGATTTTACGCTGGATATCAACAATCCGAATGAGCCGAAAATCCTCTGTGTGGGAAACAATCCCGACCGTCAAAATATCTATTCGGCGGCTTTGGGACTGTATAACAGCCGTATTGTGAAGCTCATCAACAAAAAGGGAATGTTGAAAAGTTCGGTCATTATTGACGAACTTCCGACGATTTATTTCAGAGGATTAGACAATTTAATAGCTACTGCCCGCAGCAACAAAGTATCCGTTTGTCTGGGATTTCAGGATTTTTCGCAACTTAACCGCGATTATGGGGATAAGGAAAGCAAGGTCATCCAAAATACGGTCGGCAATATCTTTTCAGGTCAGGCGGTCGGCGAAACGGCCAAAACCCTTTCCGAACGCTTCGGTAAAATCCTGCAAAAACGGCAGTCGCTGACCATTAACCGGCAGGACACTTCCACTTCCATCAACACACAGTTGGACAGTTTGATTCCTGCAAGCAAGATAGCCAACCTTTCGCAGGGCATGTTTGTCGGTTCGGTTGCCGATAATATTGACGAAAAAATTGAACAGAAGATTTT
>JAITAH010000071.1 GCA_031284225.1 Dysgonamonadaceae bacterium
CAAAGTAAGATTCGTGTGAGACTCACATAAGCGTTCGTGTGTGTCTCACACATGCGTTAAATAGACTGATATCCAGTTACTATCGTAATAATTTGCTGTATTCTGCAAAATGCAAAAAAGCAGATTTCACCCCCATCTCTATCAAAATTTCACCCCGTTTTGCAACATTTGAGCAGACTTGTATAATACTACGTTCATACCTTTGCAGAAAAAATATTACGCATGAAGAGATACCGATTTTTATTATTTTTATTCCTGCTGTGTTTGCTGGGATGTGAAAGCGCTTCTTTCAAAAAATTACCTGATGGGATTATTGTGGGAAAACATATTCGTTTGCAAGTGGTTACGGACGATATCATACATGTGACAGCAACGCAAGGGGGAAATTTTTCTACTAAAAAGAGTTTGATAACGGACAATAATAACCCGAAGACCGAAGGCTGGAGCGTCAAAGAGGAACAGGGTAAAATTATTTTGGAAACAGCTACATTAAAAGCCGCCGTAATCCGATCGAGTGGCGAGATCGTATTTACAGATCGTCAGGGAAATGTACTCCTTGCGGAACAACAGGGAGGCGGAAAAACCTTCCGCAATTTTGAGTTTGCAGGTAAAAAAGCGTGGTCGCTGCAACAAGTTTTTGAAAGCGATGAGGATGAGGCTTTTTATGGTCTTGGACAACACCAATCCGATGAATTTAATTATAAAGGGAAAAACGAAACACTGTATCAGTACAATACGAAAGTTTCCGTTCCCTTTATTATTTCCAACAAAAATTACGGGATCTTATGGGATAATTATTCCCTTACCAAATTTGGCGATCCCCGCAATTATGCTCAGTTAGATCAATTTAAACTATACGATAAAAATGGGAATGAAGGGGGATTGACTGCTACTTATATGACTGACGCCGATTCCAATCAAATTTTTGTAAGCCGCATCGAACCGCAAATTGATTATGAAACCTTAGAAACAATTAAAAAATTCCCTGAAAATTTTCGTTTCCACAATTCAAAAATTACTTGGGAAGGCGAAATAGAGTCCAACGAAAGCGGCGTTTACCGGTTTATTCTTTATTATGCCGGATACACCACGCTTTATTTAGACGATGAGTTGATCGTGCCTGAAAGATGGCGTACATCATGGAATCCAAACAGTTATAAATTCAGTATTCCTTTCAAGGCAGGTAAAAAATACCGGATTAAATTGGATTGGAAACCGGACGGCGGAGTATCTTACATCGGCTTGAAAGCCTTAAGTCCACGTCCTGATAACGAACAGAACCGCTTGTCTTTTTGGTCGGAAATGGGCGACGAAATCAATTATTATTTTATTCGCGGGAATAGCATGGATGGAGTAATAAGCGGTTACCGGACTGTTACCGGAAAAGCGCCGATTATGCCCAAATGGGCGATGGGCTATTGGCAAAGCCGCGAACGTTACAAAACGCAGGATGAACTGCTTGGCGTTTTGAAAGAATATCGCCAACGGAATATCCCGATTGACAATATTGTACAGGATTGGTTCTATTGGCCGGAAGATGCTTGGGGAAGCCACGATTTCGACCCGGCGCGTTTCCCCGATCCGAAAGGGATGGTCGATTCCGTTCACGCCATGGATGCCCGCATCATGATTTCCGTATGGCCGAAATTTTACCATACTACCGATAACTACAAAGCATTTGACGAAAAAGGGTGGATGTACAACCGCTCCGTTAAAGACAGTATCCGCGATTGGGTAGGAAAAGGATATATCGGCGGGGTTTATGACGCTTACAGCGAGGATGCCCGGAAACTTTTCTGGAAGCAAATAAACGAAAAACTCTACACTTTGGGAATAGACGCATGGTGGATGGACGCCTCGGAACCGGATATCCTGTCGAATGTAACTCTCGAATATCGCAAAGAGTTAAGCACGCCGACGGCTTTAGGTTCTTCAACCGAATACCTGAATACTTATGCATTGATGAATGCTATGGGTATTTACAATGGGCAACGTTCCGCCAATCCGAATGACAGAGTTTTTTTACTGACTCGTTCGGGTTTTGCAGGATTACAACGTTATTCCACCGCTACGTGGAGTGGAGATATCGGCACGAGTTGGGAAGATATGAAAGCGCAGATTTCTGCCGGACTGAATTTTGCTTTATCCGGAATACCTTACTGGACAATGGATATCGGCGGTTTTTGTGTAAAACAGCGTTACGAACAGGCCAAAGAAGGCTCGGAAGACTTGGATGAATGGCGGGAATTATATACACGCTGGTTTCAATTCGGCGCATTTTGTCCTTTGTTCCGTAGCCACGGACAATATCCTTACCGGGAAATTTACAACATAGCGCCCGAAAATCATCCTGCCTACAAAAGTATGGTTTATTACGACTGCCTGCGCTATCGTCTGATGCCTTACATTTATTCACTTGCCGGCATGACCTATTGGAATGATTATACCATTATGCGGGCGATGGTTATGGATTTCGGATATGACCCGAAAGTAAATAACCTTTCAGACCAATATATGTTTGGCCCGAATATCATGGTTTGTCCTTTGTATCAATACAAAGCACGTTCCCGGAAAGTATATTTCCCGGAAAACAGCGCATGGTATGACTATGAAACGAAAAAATACATTACCGGAGGAAAAACAATTCCGGTAAATGCGCCATACGAACGAATACCTCTGTTTGTAAAAGCCGGTTCGATAATCCCTGTGGGTAATGTCATTCAAAGTACCAAAGAATCGCAAGCCGAAAACATTACTTTACAAATTTATACCGGAAAAAACGCCTCATTTACTTTATACGAAGACGAAGACGTCAATTACAATTACGAAAAAGGAGATTATGCTAAAATTCAAATTGACTGGAACGAAGATGAAAAGACTTTGACAATTGGCGAAATAAATGGAAAATATGCAACTATGCCTTCCATTCGTAACTTTCGTATTGAATGGTTTACCCAAGACGGGAGGGAAATACCGCCTGCCGAGATTAAATATTCCGGTGCAGGTATAACGATAAAAAAAACATCGTAAAGGGTTTATAATTACTGATTTTAAATTGATATTATAATGAAAAATGATCATGAAATTAAAGCTACTCATTCTTAAAAACTTTTTCTTTGTTACGCTATGCCTGACGGGAATTCCTTTTTCCGCTTTGGCTGATGTCATGCAAGAAAACATCAAGGTTTCCGGCGCTATTACCGATGCAACCAATGGCCAGCCAATGGTTGGCGTATCTGTCAGCCTCAAGGATGCTACGATCGGTACGGTTTCGGACTTGGACGGACGGTACAGTTTGGAAGTTCCCCGCGGAGGAATATTAGTATTCTCTTATTTGGGCTACCTGTCCCGGGAAGAAAAAATTACACGAGCCATTTTGAATGTAACGTTGGACGAAGACAACAAGCTATTGGACGAAGTAGTTGTTGTGGGCTACGGTGTGCAGAAAAAAGCAAGTGTTATCGGCGCCATTTCTACGGTCGGTACAAAGGATTTGGTACAAAGTCCGGCCGCCAATCTCGGAAATGCGCTCTCCGGCCGCTTGCCGGGTTTAACTACCGTTCAATTATCGGGAATGCCCGGTGCGGACGAACCGGATTTGTATATCCGTGGTATGGCGACATGGGAAAACTCCAATCCGCTTTTTATTGTGGACGGAATTGAACGCGAAACCATTACCAATATCGACGCTAACGAAATCGAAACGGTATCTATTCTGAAAGATGCTTCTGCAACCGCTGTGTATGGTGTAAAAGGAGCGAACGGCGTCATTATCGTTACTACCAAGAAAGGCGTACACGATAAACCGGTAGTCAGTTTCAGTTCCAAATGGGGATTTCAGACGCCTACCCGTATTCCTTCGTTTCTACGGTCGTATAATACCGCTTTTTTGAAAAACGAAGCAATTCTCAACGATGACCCGTCCATATTGAACCGGAACAGAGAAGATATCATCATTGCGCTGAAACAAAGCGGGGGATTTAGTCCGAATGATTTGGATGCTTTCCAAAACACAACCAATTCTCCCTATTACGACCCCTATTATTATCCCGACGTCGATTGGTGGGCGGAAATGGTAAAAAAAACAACTCCCCAACAACAGTACAATGTGAATGTGAGAGGAGGAAGTAACCTTGCCCGTTATTTTGTTTCAGCGGGTTATCTTTCGCAAGATGGTTTTTTCAAAACAACGGGAACCCACAAAAACTTCAATTTCAATCGCTTCAACTTCCGTTCCAATCTGGATTTGGATGTTACGAAAGACATCACTTTCTCCATCAATTTAGCGGCAAGAATTGAAAACCGTACCGAACCCGGTAACGAATGGAATACCCGGGGGGACGCTTTTTATGCCATTAACCGTATCGCCCCTTACGAAACCGCAGTCATTAATCCGGACGGAAGAGCGGGATACGGCGTCAATAACTTGAATGCATGGTCGATGATTAATAAAGTGGGATACAAATTGTTCCGTAGCGATATATTGGAAAGTAATTTTACATTCAATTACAATCTGAACCGCTTTGTGAAAGGATTGTCCGTTAAAGCTCAATTTTCTTACGACAGCTATTATTACGACCAGAAAACATATCAGGAATCGGCTATGCGGTCGAAACTCATCTCGCTTCCCGGCACACCCTACGAGTATGAATATATGGGAACGGATTCGCCGTTGAATTATCTTCCCAATTTGAGTCCCTCAAGCGCCAATGAAAAAACATACGTAGATGCCTCGGTTTATTACGACCGTTCGTTTAACAACGCCCACAATGTAACGGCTCTTCTACTCTACAATCAGTCCGACGCTCGCAGCGGAGGTGATATACCTTACCGGTATTCCGGTTTGGTAAGCAGGGTAACCTATAATTACGATTTGCGTTATTTCGGCGAATTTAACATGGGATATAACGGTTCCGAAAATTTTGCGCCCGGTAAACGGTTCGGATTTTTTCCGTCCTTTTCATTGGGTTGGCTGATCTCTGAGGAGCCTTTCATGAAAAATCATTCCAACCTGATTTCTTTATTAAAAATACGCGGTTCTTACGGTTTGGTTGGAAACGATCGCTTGAGCGGCAGCGGTAATTACCGTTTCCTGTATCTGCAAAACTTCAACCGCCAAACGCCTACATGGGGCGGCGTAGTACAGTCGAAATTCGGCGCCGATGCAAGCGCTCGTCCATTCATTTTTGAATCGACCGCTTCCAATCCGGATGTTACGTGGGAAAAAGCAACCAAGTCGAACATCGGTCTTGAAGTATCCTTATGGAAAGATAAATTTTCTTTTATAGGAGATATATTCTATGAAAGACGGGATAATATTCTGATGGCGCGCACTTCCGTACCCGCTTACTTCGGCGTATCCGCTCCACCCGACAATGTGGGAGCTACCCAAAATAAAGGGTTTGAACTCGAAGTAACCCATAGAAACGAGATTGGCAAAGATTGGAAGTATTTTATCAAAGGGAATTTGAGTTTTGCTACAAACAATATTATCGCCAGAGATGAACCTGCCAATTTGCTTTCTTGGCAAAAAGAAGAAGGACACCGCATCGGTCAATTTCAAGGATATATTGTAGAAAAGTTTTTTGAAAGTCAAGAAGAAATTGATAATTCTCCCGAACAATTAGTCGGTAAAGCCCCTCAACCGGGTGATTTCAAATATAAAAATTTGAACGACGACAATATTATAGACGACAGAGATCGCACTTACATCGGTTTTTCACAGGTTCCGGAACTTACCTATGGTTTTTCTTTGGGATTTGACTATAAATACTTCGATGCAAGTATTCTATTTCAGGGCGCAACCCGATCAAGTCTGTATATTGGCGGGGATTTGCTGTATGAATTTCCCCTTGGGCAAGGCAAACTGTCGGAGCATCATTTAAATCGTTGGGCTTATTATACCGATCCATTTACCGGCGAACAGATTGATACACGCGCCACAGCTACCTATCCTCGTTTGCATAACGGTTCAAGTCCCAATGCAAATGTTAATTCATTCTTCCTGATGGACAACAGTTACCTTAAAATACGAAATGTAGAATTGGGTTATTCTTTCCGTCAGAATTTTCTGAAAAAAGTGGGAATATCTCAGTTGCGTATTTATGCCGCCGGCAGTAACCTGTTTTGTTGGACGAAAGTAAAACAAGTAGATCCCGAAGGCGGAGGAAATGAAAACTACCCCCAAATGAGCGTTTATTCGTTTGGAATGAATATAACCTTTTAATTGTTATTGCCATGAAGATAAATAGATTAAATAGAAAAAGCATCCTTCTCTCAGCGCTTTTATTTCTGCCGTTTTTGCAGAGTTGTGAAGATTTTTTAGATAAAACGCCGAGTTCCGACTTGGCGGAAGAAGCCGTATTTAAGGATTATCGCCTGTTCAAAGAATTTGTTGATGGTCTGTATCCCTTTTTATGGTACACCGGCGACGATTTCGGATGGGCAACGTATGCTTACGGCGGCTTTTGCCGGCTACAACTGTCTTGTCTGGAAGACGCCTCCGATCTCTCGGACGGCGCACGTTCCGATTGCGGCGTTCGAACCGGATTTAATATGGGCGACTGGAATCAAAGTTCCGCTCTCCGTGCAGAGCTTGTGTTTCCTTGGACGGGAGGTTACAGCGCTATTCGCAAGGTCAACCGAATATTGGATCACGTAGATGTAATCGAAGGGTTGACCGATGAAGAACGGGCGCATATTAAAGGTCAAGCCCTGTTTTTCAGAGGATTTTTCCACCACGAAATGTTGAAAAGATACGGAGAAATCCCTTATGTCGATAAAACCTACAACGTCAGCGATGATATGGATTTAGCTCGTGATACGTATGCCGATTGTGTGGAAAAAATGTGTCGGGATTTTGAAGAGGCAGCCGCTTTACTCCCGCTCGAATTTCCCGAATCCGAACTGGGACGTCCGGAAAAAGGCGCTGCACTGGGTTTCAAAGCTCGCACCTTATTATATGCAGCCAGTCCGTTAAACAACGAATCGAATGATATTACCCTTTGGCAAAAAGCAGCCGAAGCCGCCTACGCCGTAATCGCTCTGAATCGTTACTCTCTTGTTCCGAAAAACGATTACCGGAGAATATTTTACGGACAACCGACAAACAGTGAAGTCCTGTTTCTCCGCAACGGCGGTTCCGGTCTGTGGAAGGAAGGCTTTTCCTTGCCGGGCTGGGGAAATTTTATGTTAGGCGTAGGCGCCCGTCCATGGTCCGACGAATACTCAAGCACTCCCTGTCCGACACAAAATCTCTTGGATATGTATGAAATGGACAATGGCGAAAAACCGATTTTGGGTTATACCGACAACGATGGAACGAAACCCATTATCAATTCCGCATCGGGCTACTCCGAAGCGAAAATGTACGAACATCGCGACCCGCGTTTTTATACCACTTTTCTTATCAACGGCGAACCTTGGTTGGATGCGACCGGCGGGATTGAGTTGTTTTTTGATGAAAGCGGTACTCCCGGAAAGCATATCAGAGACGATAATACATGGACACAAACAGGCTATCTTGAAAAGAAGTTTTGGGACCCCATTTTAAGCCCTTCTTCAGGCACAACTTACATGAACTGGATTTATCTCCGCTATACCGACATTCTGCTGATCTATGCCGAAGCGATGAACGAAACATTCGGCCCCGACGCCGATGGTTTAGGCAAGGGATTGACGGCGCGCCAAGCGGTAAACATGGTGCGTAACCGCGTGGGAATGGCCAATATAAAAGCCAACACTCAGGAAGAATTAAGGGAACGCATTCAAAATGAAAGAGCCATTGAATTTGTGTATGAAGACCAGCGATGGTTCGACGTTATCCGTTGGAAAAAAGGAGTGGAAATATTCAACCGGCCGGTTTACGGTATCCGTACAATCAAACAGGCAGACGGGACTTTCCGCTTGGAACGCCGGAAAATACGCGACCGTGTTTTCAAAGACTACATGCACCGCTATCCTATTCCACGAGTGGAATTGAACAAGAGTAAAAATTTAAAGAATAATCCCCAGTGGGACGGCGTAACGGTCGAGGAATAAATACGACATAATAACGATTATGCTTTATGAAAAAAATAAATAATAAAATAAGATTGAAATATCTAAAAATCACCGTATTCTTTTGTCTTATTGCGACAAACAATCTCTTGGCGCAATCCGAGGCGACCGATACGCTGGCTTCTCGTGTAAATATAGCCTATGGCTCAATGGACAAAAGGGATGTAACGGCAGCCGTTTCAACGGTAAACGGGAATGAATTGAGTAAAAATATCCATCCGTCCATAGATAACGCACTCGTAGGCAGGTTGAGCGGATTTACAGGATTTCCGGCCTCTTACGAAACGGGAGCGCCTGCATACGCCATGCTTATCCGGGGTTTGAAAACAACTTCCGATAATAATGCTCCTCTGTTGCTGATTGATAATATCGCCGGCGATTTTTCTCAACTAAATGTGAATGAAATCGAATCCGTAACCGCTTTGAAAGACGCGGCGGCTTTGGCTTTATATGGAAGTCAAGGCGCAAACGGCGTAATTTTAGTAACCACGAAAAGAGGAAAATCCGGCGGACGGATTTTTAACATCAATGCCCGCACGAGCTTGCAGGAAACATTAGGGATGAGAACCTACCTCAATTCGTACGATTATGCCCGTATGTATAACAAAGCTTGGGAAATGGACGGCAATTCAACGCCTTTTTATTCGCCCGAACAAGTGGAGGGCTATCGCAAAACCGTTGCAGGGGAAGAAGGCGCCAATCCGTACCTCTATCCGAATAATGACTTTGTGAACGATTTTTTGGAGAAATATTCGTACCAGCAAAATTACGATATTAACATGTCGGGCGGAAACGATTTAGCGCGCTACTTTGCCCTTGTCAGCTATCTGAGGCAGGATGGAATGTTTAAATACGGCAATGTAAATAACAATTACAGTTCTAATACCAGCTACCAACGGATTAATTTCCGCACCAATGTTGACGTCAATATTTCAAAAATGATTTCCGTGTTTCTGGATATGGCCGGCCGCATCGAACTCCGGCACTATCCGGGCGGCGGCGAATGGTGGATAGATACCAATCAGGGACCGATATTTTCAGCGCTCAACTCTACGCCGTCTAATGCATATCCTGTTTTTAATGAGGACGGTTCTTTGGGCGGGACTTCTGCCTACCAGAACAATCCCTACGGACAGATTACACAAAGCGGATACACCGAAACCAATCGAAGACTTTTTGATGCTCATGCCGGTTTCAAAGTGGATTTGGACGATGTGTTGAAAGGACTTTCATTTACCGCGAAAACCGGTTTTAATTTTAATAATTTCAAAAAGCGGGGATTATGGAAAAATTTCAAAGTATATCAATACAATACTTTAGACGGCAGTTATTCCTCTTACGGAAATGAAGATTACGGTACTTACGGCGGCCCTGTGATTGATAACGATTATTATCGCCGGTTCAATGTACAGTCGCAGTTGGATTATGCCGGAAGTTTTGATAACAAACACCATATTTCGTCCACGCTTCTTTTTAATTCCTCTTCGCTCAGCCGTCCCGGAAATTATCCGAGTTATAAAGACGTTGCCTTCGGATGGAGGGCGCAATACAATTTCCGGCATCGTTACTACGCGGAATTATTGGGCAGTTACACGGCAAATGAAGCATTCAAGCGGGGCAATCGTTTCGGATTTTTCCCCGGAGCTTCCGTTGGCTGGCTGTTAACCGAAGAAGATTTCCTGAAAAATCAGGCGGTATTCAGTTTCCTGAAAGTGCGGGCTTCGTATGGAACAACCGGCTTAGACCGTCCTTACGGCAATAGCGCCGATTATCGCTTTTTGTATCTGGACAACTGGTTTGTTGAGTCGGGTGGATTTGCTTTCGGTAATCCGCAGCAAAATTTTGCCGGTTCAGGCGAAACTTCGGTCGCCAATCCGTATTTGCAATGGGAAACATCTACGAAGAAAAATATTGGCTTGGATGCGGAACTGTTTCATTCGACCCTCTATTTTTCAGCCGATTATTACCACGATTTGCGAAAAGGCATTTGGGTGAAAAAGGAAGGTTGGATTCCCTTAACGTATGGAGCGCCTTTGCCTTACGAAAACGGAGGTAAAGCCGAAAGCAAGGGTTTGGAATTGATTCTCGGCGCCCGGAAAAAAATAAACGATTTCTCATTCAACATCAGGGCAATGGCCGACTATATGAAATCGAATGTCATCGATTTGCAGGAAGCGTATAAAGAATGGAATTATCAGTATGCAACCGGAAAACTCATCAAAGATACATGGGCTTTGACTGCTCTCGGATTTTTCAAAGACCAAGCGGATATTGACGCCTCTCCAACACAAACCTTCGGAACGGTGCGTCCGGGCGATATTAAGTACCTCGACGTGAATGAAGACAATATAATTGATGAAAATGACTATACCGCCACCGGTAAATCTTCTTATCCCCAATGGGTATTCTCGCTTAATCTGGATTTGGAATACAAAGGTTTCGATTTCAATATGTTGTGGCAAGGAATGCAAGGACGGTCGGTGGGTATGCCGATGATTTTAGGTTTACCTTTCCACGATAAAAACGCTACCGAAACGGTATTTGAGGCATGGACGCCCGAAACATCCGAAACCGCTAAATATCCGCGATTGACGACCGGCAACAATGCCAATAACTCTCAATGGTCCACTTTCTGGATACACGATGGGGCGTATCTCAGGTTAAAAACTCTGGAAGTAGGATATACGCTCCCCGGCAAAATCCTTAAAAAAGCCGGAATAGAAAAAATCCGTCTCTTCTTGAATGGATCTAATCTTATCACAATCAGCAAAGTAGATTTCGACCCCGAAATACCGAATGCCGGTATTTATGAATTTCCGGCAACAAGGCTTTATACTCTGGGATTGAACTTTAGTTTTTAATGCAATAAACAGAATATATCATGAAAAAAATAAAAACGTATTATTTCGCGCTAATCCTCTTCGGAATGTTTACAGGATTTTCGTGTGAAGATTACTTAGACCCTGAACCCGATGGAAGGAAAACGGAAAAGGAAATATTCAATAATTATCAATATGCACTTGGTTATTTCGCCGACCTCTATAATCAGTTGCCGGCAGGATTTCATTCAATAGGTGATGAAACAACGGATTATGCCATGGAAGCGAGCGCTACGGACGAAGCGAAACATTCGGATAATGCGTCTATCGTAAAAAAATACAACGACGGTTCGTGGAACAAACAAAACTTTCCCGACCAGTACATTTATTCCAAGTATTACGCTGCTTTAAGAAAGCTGAGTATTTTCCTTGAAAACGTGGATAACGCCGTATTTGTCGAACCGAATACCTACAACCGGAATCCGGAAATCAACCAAGTGTATCAGGAACGAATGAAAGCGGAATCGTTTTTCCTCCGCGCTTTCTATTACTTTGAATTAGTCAAACGTTTCGGAGGGGTTCCCATTGTGCCGGAAAGACGTTTAACGCTTGACGATGAGTTGGATATTCCCCGAAGCAGTTTCGATGATTGCGTAAAATACATTGTGGCCAATTGCGATTCGGCAGCCCAACGGCTTCCCAATTCCCATTCGGATGTTACCCTGTTGGGACACGCAACCAAAGCTTCGGCGCTGGCGCTGAAATCCCGCACGCTCCTTTATGCCGCAAGCCCGCTTTTCAACGAAAGTAACGAGCCATCCAAATGGGAAGCAGCTTTACAGGCAGCAAAAGAAGTATTGGATATTCCCGGATACGGATTGCTAACCAATTCGGAAATTTCCGCTAATCAAATGCTGGCTATCTGGAGCAATGTCTATAACAAGGAAATTCTGTTTGCGATGCAATATACAAACAACAATGATTTGGAATACTTGAATTTTCCGATCGGATTTGAAGGCGGAGAAGGCTTAACCAATCCGACACAGGATTTAGTCAATGCTTTTGAAATGTCGAACGGGCGTCCGATTACCCTTGATAATTCGGGATACAATCCGGCCAATCCCTACAACCGGCGCGATTCGCGTTTGGCTTATTTTATCGGTTACAATGGTCAGGCTTACAATGCTCGTCCGATTGAAACTTTTGTGGGAGGGCTTGACGGTTTGAACAAGGATCAATACGCTACCAAAACGGGTTATTACCTGAAAAAATTCCTCAATTTGACTGCCGATTTAAAAGAAAACACGAAAGCGGTACGCCGTCAATGGATACACTTCCGGTATGCGGAAATATTACTCAATTATGCTGAAGCCATGAACGAATTGTATGGCCCGACGGTTTTGTCCGACGGTTATCCGATGACGGCAAAAGAAGCGATTGATTTGGTGCGCAGGCGGGTACTTATGCCTGTATTGTCGGCTTCGATTACGCAGGAAGAATTGCGGGAAAGAGTAAAAAACGAACGGAGAGTCGAATTGTGTTTTGAAGGGCATCGTTTTTGGGACGTAAGGCGTTGGAAAGACGGAGAAGTATTCAATCAGCCGGTTCACGGCATGAGAATAACCCGGCAGGTGAACGGAGCGCAACAGGTAACTTATACATACGAAGAATTTGAAGTCGAAAAGCGCGTATTCGATGTAGAAAAAATGTATTTAATGCCCATTCCGCAATCAGAAATAATTAAATCTAAGATTCTGATACAGAATCCGAACTGGTAATATTAACAATGGAGCAATGTCCCATTGTCAGTTAAAAGTGTGTTTTTTAATTTTTATTAATATTTAAATTTTATTTTCATGAAAAAGAAAGTTACATTATGGTTTGTTGCTATTTTCGCAATGGCAACGGTGAATGCTCAAAACATCGTTATCGACGATTTTGAAGGCAATGCAAAAAGTTGGGAAGAAGGCGTTTATCCCATCGGTGATGAAGGTGAGTTCACGGTCGGTCCCGCAGTGCATTTTGCAATAGTGGATAATCCGTGGCCCGATGGTATCAACGATACGGAAAAATCCGGCGAATTTACCAGTCAAGGTAAACCAACGCTTTTTGGTATTGCTATCGGAAGGGAAATTTACTTTTCCAAGTATTCCACGATTCGATTAACGGCAATGGCAGGGGTAGGAAGTGGTGATAACAACAGCCTAAGAGTGGTTGTTTACAATGACGTGGCGGGTTACGAGGCCAGCGGTATAGGCAAAACGTTCGCAATTACCGGCGAGGAAGCATGGAACGTTATCGAATTTAAC
>JAITAH010000165.1 GCA_031284225.1 Dysgonamonadaceae bacterium
GGGTTGCGAAATCGGAAATACTTCTACGCCGATCATTCCGCTTTTTATCCGCGACAACGATAAAACATTCTATGTTACGCGTTATTTATTTGAACAGGGCGTATTCGTCAATCCGGTGGTATCGCCGGCTGTGGCTCCTGCCGATACGCTGATTCGTTTTTCGCTGATGGCTACCCATACTTTCGAACAGTTGGATTTTGCCTTAGATAAAATCGAAAAATGTTTCAAAAAAACCGGTATTCTTGAATATCAATTAGCTTAAAACGAGATCAAATTCTTTGGCTAACGCAACAAGGGACGAATTCTTCTCTACCATCAATCGAAAGAGTTCTTTTCCCCCGCAAGGGAGGTAGTCTTTTTTATCTTCTGTTATTAAAATGTCCAACTCGATTTGGGTGTTCCGCAATTGTTGCGACAGGAATTGCCGGACGTCCTTTGCCCGCTCCTTTAATTTGCTTTCCTGATCGGGATTAAACACCGCTATGCGGATGCGGTTGGCTTCCTGCAATTGGGGCGTAACATTCAAAATGGTATTTTTCAGGTGGACGTCCGTTTCCTTGGCGGCGTAATTTTTCCACGCCGTTTTTAAATCCTTTTGCGTAAACGATTCATTCAAAACCTGGGGCGGAGCTTCTTTTTCAGGGGCGATTTCTTCCTTTGGAGGTTCAGCGGGACTTTTCAATGAAAATCGCAGAGAGCTGTTTTCCGGCAAACCGGAGGGGGATTCGATTCCTGCCGATTCTTCTTTTGGAGCAACCGGAGCGATAACGACCGGCGCCGCCGGAACATCCGCCTGACCGTTATTAGCAACTGCCGACGCAGGAGGGCTTACCGACTCAAGAGTTATTTTTTTTTTATCTTCCGCCGGCGAGGAGGAAGTATTGAACTGACAAAGGCGTATCAGCAACAATTCGAGTAGCAGGCGCTTATTCTTACTGTACCGGTAATTCAAGTCGCTCTCGTTCGACCATTCGAGCGCTTGATAAAGAAACGGAATCGTGCAGCGTTGCGCCAGATTCAGGTATTTTTCTTTAACGGCGTCTCCTACTTCAAACAGGACGATGGTTTGCGGATCTTTACACACCAATACATCTCGGAAAAAGTTGGACAATCCGCTCAATATTTGCTGTCCGTCGAATCCTTTTCTCAGTATTTCGTTCAGGATCAGCAGGCTTTGAACAATGTCTTCCTTTAACAGACATTCGGCGAGGCGGAAATAGTATTCGTAATCCAAAAGATTCAGATTGGTTATCACCGATTGATAGGTAACGTTTCCGCCGGAAAAGCTGACGACCTGATCAAAAATCGAAAGCGCGTCGCGCATCCCGCCGTCGGCTTTCTGGGCAATAGCATTCAGGGCTTCCCGTTCGGCGGTAACCTGTTCGCTTTTTGCCACATATTCCAGATGCTCGACCATATCGTTGATCGTAATCCGGCTGAAATCGTAGATCTGGCAACGGGAAAGAATCGTCGGAATAATCTTATGTTTTTCGGTTGTAGCCAAGATAAATATCGCATGATGGGGCGGTTCTTCCAAGGTTTTCAAAAAGGCATTGAAAGCTTGCGTCGAAAGCATGTGTACTTCGTCAATGATATAGACCTTATATTTACCGATTTGCGGCGGTATCCGTACCTGCTCGGTTAAAGAGCGGATGTCATCGACCGAATTATTCGAAGCGGCATCCAGTTCGTAGATATTGTACGAGCGGTTCTCGTTAAACGACCGGCAAGATTCGCATTGGTTACAAGCCTCGCCGTCCGCCTGCGGATCCATACAATTGATGGTTTTGGCGAAAATACGGGCGCAGGTGGTCTTTCCTACTCCCCGCGGGCCGCAAAACAGGTAAGCATGCGCCAGTTTATTGTTCTGAATAGCATTTTTTAAAGTAGTAGTCAACGATTTCTGTCCGACCACCGATTGAAAAGTTACAGGGCGGTATTTCCTCGCCGATACAATATAATTATTGTCCATATTCGCTATCGTTTTTGTAGCGCAAAGATAGCATAAAATCCTCAATTAAACACAAACATAAAAATAGATAAAAAACGGAAGAATGTAGAGCCAGACTTATAAGATTGGAAGACGTTTTTTAATCTTCTCTATCTTCTTCCATCTTTTGTCTTCGTCTATTTTTTATTTTTCTATATATATATGAAGACTTTTATGTATATTTGTAACGTTTTTTGCGAGAAAATTTTATTGGCGCTTCGTTTTTTTGCAAAAAAATAATTAATAAATGAAGTATAAACCGGAAGCGCCCTAAAAAAACATCTTGTTCTGATGAAAAAAACATTACTTTTTTTAATGCTGATGTTCGCAATGAACATTACAGCGCAAAACGGCGAAGAAAAAGGCAGAAGTCCACAATGGCTAAACTCACCTGCTTCACGCCAACAAACACTGAACGAACAAAAAAGCAGCCGGCAACCGCTTGCTGCGAGCGAACCGGCGCAATTTATGCGTAACCCTTCAATGTTGCAACAAAAGTTGCAAACGAATGAAAAAGCGTTGCAATCGACAAAACCGGTTACTACCCGGCACAAAATCAACAAGACACAAGCCGCCGGAATCTCTTGGAATGATATCGGTACGCTAACTACTTCATGGACGGAAACCATCCGGTTTGACCTGGAAAATACGGAACTCATTCCCGTTCAATATGTCGATGACTATGGTTATACTACCACCCTTTTGTGTTATCCCGTCAAGTTTACGCTGGAACAGGACGAGTTGATAAGCGCCATGAGCAATTTTTACTCCAACGATTTTACGCTTTATGCCGATCCGGAAGCTCAACAGGAAATAGCCTGGGGATTAGGTTTGTTGCAGCCGTTACCGGCTGGGGATTATTATCTGTTGATAAGCGAATTGGGCAGTCTTCAATGGTCGTGGACCTCTCCATTTGACGCTTCCATTGACCTGCGCGTTATTTCCGCTACCGATATTTCGCTTCCCGCTCAACAAAACGTAAGCATCACAAAGGAAAATTCGGTACTGATATCCAATACTTACTATGCGGTATTTTACAAATTTACGCTGACCGAAGACGCTGTCGTAAATTTCGAAAGTAGCTTTGACCAAACGGCAATGGGAGCGTATTTGTCATACGTTGAATTAGACCTGATAACAGACAAAGATCTTATCAATGCAACCGAAAGCGACCTTCCTCTCAAAGCCGGTACTTATTACGTTGCCGCTTACGGTATATTCTGGGACAATGATGCGTTTTGGGCGGAACATACATCCTTAGATGCTCAGATAAATATTAAAACAAAAACACTGGCCGCTCCGGTTGCTTTATCCGTTCCTTCCGAGCAGGATTTCAGTCTGGCGCCGGGCAATGCATACAATTTTTTTACGATTTATTCCGTACTTTATTCATTGCATTTGAGTGGAAATCAAACGATTGAATTCGATACCGGCGGCCAGTGGTGCGTGGTTATTTACGATAAGGAAACCTGGGATGTCATAAAAGGATTCTATCCGGGAGAACCGGCTATTGCACAACTGAGCGCCGGCGATTATTATGTAGCAATCGGCGATTATAACGAGTTATACGATGGCACAACGCCCCTAAACGGACATTTGACGGTCAATATACCGCTAAGCTATGCTACGCTTGATTTTTCGGAAACAATCGCCGTGGGTGAAACCAAGATCGGCGACGATGCTTCATTGACAAGCGTAATCACCGAAATAAGCGACTATTACGGCGTTCAGCAAGAAAAAGTAGCTGCCTATCACTTTACGGCGCAAGCAGGGCATATCTATAAGTTCGTGATGGAATGTTATGTAAAAGCTTCGTACATGCAACCGACATTGTCTTTGTTTCATACGCCGAACACCGGAGATATTTACGCCGATGTTATCAGAGGTTCGATGCCCACAATCAATGCATCTTCCGGTAGCGAATCGCTTACGTGGCAATCCGACGTCGATGGCGATATCAATCTCATGTTCTTCTTTGAAAAACCCGCAAGCGACGTCGCGTTTAAATTGACTTTGACCGAAATAGAAGCAACTCATACCGATACGCAAGGAACAACCCCTGCTTACGAAAACATTACTTTGCCGTTTGTTTCCCGCTTGCATTTCGACCCGGCTTACAACTCCTATTGGGACGAAAGCACGTTCACACCGGAATACCATAAACTGTACCGGTTAACGCTCTCCGAAAAAACATTGCTTACAATGAAGTCGGGTTCAAATCCAAAAGAAGGAGTAAACATCTATCTTAAGATATTTACCGACGAA
>JAITAH010000230.1 GCA_031284225.1 Dysgonamonadaceae bacterium
GGATTGGCGGATAAGTTGAAAGCGTCTTTATCGACGGTTGCAATCGAAGTGCCTCCCTTTGCTTCCAGCCGGATAAATTCAATACTTTCCGGCGGCCCCAGATAATCTATTTCCGACAATATCGCCGGTTGAGCATTGTAGGAAATCGACGTTGTTGCCGTAGTACGGTTACCGTACACGATTTCCGACCATGACGGCCGTCCGTAAGCGTCGAAATGAGTAACGCAGGACATGCCATTTTTATTGACCCAAATCCGCACTTCTATTTCGTAGATATAGTTAGGCGTCACCGTTAGGGTTCTGTCTAAAGTTTTGTTTCCGGCAGCAAAATGCAGCGGAAAGCTGCTCGGAAGATTGCCTGTGATGAGCCGGTAAGTTAAATGTTTTCTGTCCGGAATATACAATCGGGCGCCCATATAATCTTCAAAATAAGCATTACCCGTATAATTGATATTGGAAATCAGTTCAAGAGTAAAATTAACATCCATTCGGATAACCGTTACCGTATAGGTATTTTGCAGGGTACCGTCGGCTAAAGTAACAGAGATGTAAAAAACATTTTCGCCGGGATTCAGCGATTTTTGTCCGTCGCCCGACACTATACCGCCATACACAGGGGTGGCTGTCAACGTAATATGCTCGACGGACAGGGGAACGAGTACCGTATAGGAGTAACGCGACGGGCTGAAAGCCGGCGATAGTACTCCGGCGCTGACCGTAAGGTTTGAAAGTTTTGCATAGCCTCTCCCATCTCCCGCCGTTTTCCCGTCATCCACAATATTGAAACTTTTCCAGACATTGTCATTTTCGTAAGCCGCTTTGACGCCAACCGGAACGTGCAGCGTTATATTACTCGCAGTGATACCGTCAAAAGGTTCATCGACCGACACTGCTGCCGGGTCGTTCCACGCAACGTAAATGTCCGTCAGGTTTGAACTGCCGGAAAAAGCATAACTGTCGATGAAATATACGCTCGCCGGAATACCGACGCTAATTAGTTCCGTACAATTGTCAAATGTCCAAGGTGCGATGCCGATAACACGGTAAGTTATCCCTTCGTGAACGACCTGTTCGGGTATCACAACTTCATCCGCGTACTCCATTTCGTCTTCGTTCCATGTTACAAGAACGCCATTTTCCGTACAACCATCCGTAAACCAATTCTCGCACTTGGTGTAAGAAATCGGAACTCCATCGGCGTTTACGACCGAAAATTCAGGTGGAAGGCCTGCCCGCACAGCGCTGATGCTCAGTATCAGTGTAAAAACTAAAAAGTAAATCTTTTTCATTTTCGTAAAAATTTAATGTGAAACTTATTTGGATTATAAAATAGAACAAAACAAAAAGCCGCAAGCAAGCAAAAGCCCACTGCGGCACAATAATACTTTAAAAAAATGTCGTAACAAACTGTATTTAAGCGATTTACCCCCCCCCGTATAGATTCTCAACGCTCGGAAAGACAATACCTTAACGCTTTCCGCGAGGACGGGAACGGCAAGGGACTGTATGTAGGGGCAAGTATTCATGCAATGTTTAATAAGGGATGAATGGTACAAAAATAGCAAAAATTATTGGAATTATCGTTTAAGAGTAAAAAAATTAAGGGGGAAAACCTTGTCAAAACAAATTATACGAAATTTGCCGAGAGTAATATTTACTGGGAGAGTACCGAAGGAAATAATGGTTATCTTTCATTTTTTGTGCATAAAAAAAATGATAAGTCAGTTATATAACAAAGCGTTTATTTTCAATCGAATACAAACAATTAAGACAAGTCGGTTATATAAGATTCAGGCATAATGAGGAATATAACTCGCATATTTTCTTGATTGACTTTCGGGGTTTGCCATTTTAATCAAACCGGATGCTATTGTGTCGGTAATAATACGGGATGCTATTGGAAAATTGTTCTTATCAATCTCAAAACGTTTTCGCACCGATTGATTAGTCATTTCCATATTAACTTCATACAGAAGACAGCAATGCTGATAACAGGCGCGAATCTTATCCTGTTTACTCATTGCCGACAGTTTTTGTGCGCCATAAATAAATACCCGAGTGAAAAACTCGCCTCCGGTAAATTTGGGTGGAGGCATTAGCGCTTCTTCCAACGCTTCAATCGCCCTGTCCACCCCGCTTCCTCTGCGTTCACAGATGTTCAACAACAACAGCGATTGTGCCATTTCTTCGTTACGTGAATGAGGCGGCAGGTCTATAAAACGGTTTACATCGTTCAATGGCGAGCCGGGATTGGTCATAACTACTCTGTCCGTAAAAATCTCTACCATAACCTGATTGCCTACAACTGTAAAATCTTGATGTACAAGGCTATTCGCAAAAAACTCCCTTATAGTTCTGCGCGGATAATCCGTTTTATTTTGTCGTATAGCCCCTTTGATAATTTCCTGTTGCGGCAGGTTTTTCATAATATAATCAACCATTTCCTCGAAACCTGCGGCATAACCGCACACAAACGTATGCTCTTTGTCCAACACGAGGTTACTTGTGCCGGTGTAACGCAAAATACGAACGGTTTTTCCTTTCAAATGGCGAAACTTTGTAATGTCGTTTGCCAGCAAGATAGCCCCTAAATTGGTTATATCCAATGAATTTTCGCCTTGCAAAACAAAATCGTATTCGATAAGCGTTGAAAGAATTGTGTCCGTTGATTTGGGTACATTTTTGTCCAATCGCTCATAAAACCGCTTGTAATCCAACAGTTCCAATACTTCTTTTTCCGAAAGGTCGGACATGGCTATTTGGGATTCAAACGAAATGCCGTGTGAAGCAGAAATCATAAACTTTACAGCCTCTTTCGACATTTTTACCGACTGTCCCGCCGAGCGGTGGTAACTGTCATAAATGGTTTGTCCACGCGGATATACCGGTTTTTCCGTCTGTTCGGGAATGTAGATGAATAGCAGGACGTTGCCCTCATACTCAATCGTATCGTGTTGTATTTGTATGGATTGGGACAGGTTATGCATGGCAATATTTCCCAATTTTTTAATGATAGTATCGGCGTTCGCCTTTGTTACGGAAAACATTGTTGCATCGTTGTTCACACCATATACAAAAAAACCGCCTCCTTTTTGATTGGCAAAAGCGCACAAATGCTGTGCCAGTCGGTCGGTTTTGGGCGACAAATCGCTCTTCCAATCTATCTCGTTCAATTCAACCGGAATTGGGGACAGACTGTTTTTCAAACACTTGATAGCTTTTTCCTGCCAGCTCATAATTTGGATTTTCAGCCCGTAAAGGTACTCAATCCCACTCAATTACACAAACATTTTACCCGCTTGCAAATCTCCAAGTTTTCATTAACTTTGCGCTACAAAAACAAATGTCATGAAACATTCCACCGATAATACCTCCTTCGCCTTGCGCTTGCAGGCCGAAAATATCCGCAAACGGGTGATTGAAATCATTTACGCCGCCAAAGCCGGACATACAGGCGGCTCGCTTTCTTCTATCGAACTTCAAACCGTTCTGTTCTTTGCCGTTCTGAATATC
>JAITAH010000268.1 GCA_031284225.1 Dysgonamonadaceae bacterium
ACATTCGCACCAATTTGTTGATAACCGCTAATCCGGGCGCTACCCTCGAAATTGTTATGGATCCGGGAACCGGCGATAAAATCAGCGGAACGGGCGATGGAACGATGCAAATCCAATACGGCACCAAAATGCCGCTGCGAGTCTTCGGAAATTACCGGATCGACCGGGGATCGTATAATTTCAGCTTCCAGCGAGCCATTTTCCGGAATTTCGAGATCGAGGAGGGCAGTTCGATCACTTTCCGCGGCGATCCGTTTACCGCCGCTCTGGATGTTAAGGCAGCTTATACGGTATCCGCCAATTTGGGCGATTTAGACCAGCAACTCGTACAGCAAACCGAAGATACCCGGCGGTTGAGCGCTCGCGATAATATTCCCGTCAACTGCGTCCTGTTGCTGTCAGGCCCGCTCGAACAGCCGGCGATCAAATTCGATTTGGAATTGCCGGGCGCTACCTCCGAAATAGAACGGCAGGTGAAAAGCTATATTCGCACCGACGATATGATGAACCGGCAAATCATTTATCTCCTCTTGATGGGGCGATTCTATACGGCGCCGGAATATGTGCGGAACGATACGAAATATAACAATGATTTATCGCTGCTCACGTCCACCCTGTTGTCCTATATCTCTACCCTGCTGAGCGACAAGTTCCGGGTAGATACGAAATTTCACCAGACCTACGAAGAGGGCGGGACAAATACCGAGATGGAATTGCTCCTGTCGAGCACACTGCTGAATAACCGGTTGATTATTAATGGGAATTTCGGCTATGTCCGTAATCCTCACCTGAATGCGTCCAACAGCGAGGTTCCTTTGATTGGGGATTTTGATATCGAATATAAATTAACCAAAAACGGCGATATCCGCCTCAAAGGATTCAACCGCTATAACTACCGGAATTACTACAGCCGGACGCCCGAAATGACTCAGGGCTTCGGTATCCTTTTCCGGCGGGATTTTAATAACGTGAACGATTTATTCATCAGACGTTCGCGATTGCCGCTTTTGGGTTTGCCTCCGGCAGAGATTTTGACGGTTCCCGCTCCGTCCGATACGACGAAAGTAAACACAGGAAAGAGCGGGACAAGTCTGCAATAACGGGTTTTTACTGTACGGAGAATCGGTAAACGGTTTTCGATTCAAATACTTCCCCGGGACGAAGCACTGCCGAAGGATACTCCGGATGATGAATGCTGTCGGGATAATGCTGCGTTTCCAGACAGAACGCCGAACGTTTGGGATAAGCATGCCCGTTTTTTCCGGTAAAACTGCCGTCTAAAAAATTACCCGTATAGAGTTGTACGCCGGGCTGGGTAGTATAAATATCCAGAACGATGCCTGTTTGGGGCGAAACCGCTTTTGCCGCATAAGTCAATCCGGGAGCGGTGCGGTTGATAATGTAATTATGATCGTAACCGTTGCCGTATTTCAGTTGGATATGGTCGGCCTCGATACGCTCGCCGATGGTGTGCGGCGAACGGAAATCGAAAGGAGTGCCTTCCACTTTTTCGAGAGGCCCCAGGGGAATCGCAACCTCGCTGGCCGGCAAAAAGGCATCGGCATTGATTTGCAGTTCATGATCGCCGATATACGGATCGCCTTCGCCCGAAAGATTGAAATATGAATGATTGGTCAGATTCAGGATCGTTGCTTTATCCGTAACCGCCTTGTAGCTAATTTCCAAAGCATTATCATCCGTTAACCGGTAAATCATGCCGACTTTCAGGTTTCCCGGAAAACCCTCTTCGCCGTCTTCGGAAAGATAAGATAATTCAAGGGTTTGATTGTCCAATAGTTTCGCATCCCAAACCACGGCGTTAAACCCTTTGAGTCCGCCGTGTAAACTGCTTGGCCCGGAATTAGCGGCTAAGCGGTATTCTACGCCATCCAGCGTAAACTGCGCATTGGCAATCCGGTTGGCCGTTCGTCCGCAAACGGCGCCGAAATACGGTTCCTGATCGTTCAGGTAGTCGGCAATATTGCTTTTTCCTAAAACGACGTCGGTTAACTTTCCGTTTTTGTCCGGCACGTGCAGGGATACGATTTTTGCGCCATAATTGGTAACGGACATTTCCGCTCCGTTTGCATTGGTCAGAATGAATAATCTCACCGGTTTGTCCGCTACGATTTTTTCAAAATCTTTTACTTGCAGACCATCTACTGTTCTTGTTTTCATGATGTTATAAAATTAATTAATATAAAAATTGTTTGTATGAATACGTGAAAATACGGTTGCCTTCTGCGCCCTCGCATTGCTGCCGGCAACGGGGCAACAACATTGCCGGCAGTGGGGCAACAACATTGCCGGCAACGGGGCGACAACATTGCCGGCAGTGTTGTTGCCGCATCGCCGGCATTCCGATAGCTGTCTTCCATTTCCATTGCATAAACTTAATACCATTTAAAGAATTTCATTCCAATAACAAAACAGATTACGCCGAAAGCGGAAAGCGCAACAGAGGGCGTAATAATTTCCAGCCAGCCGGCGCCTTCGTTAAAAACACTCCGGATACCGTCGGTCAAGGCCGTTAAGGGCAATAGCCGGATGATCCGGATGCTCCATTCCGGGAAATTGTGGTAACTGAAAAAAATACCCGAAAGAATCATCATCGGCATTTGCACGGCATTGATCCAGCCGGTACCAACCTCCGTTTTGGAAGTATGGCACGAAACCAGTACGGCAATGCCGGTGAAGGCAATGTTGCCTGCGAGGAACAGCGCCAGCAACGCGCCGATATTCCCTTGTATTTGAATATCAAAGAGTAACCAGACGAAAAAGAATAAAATGAGGGCTTCCGCAACATTCATCAAAGTGCGGACGAACATCAGGGCAAACAGGAAATTCGATTTTTTCATCGGAGTAGCCACCATCCGGCGCAGCAGTTTTTGCGAACGCCGTTCGATAATGGTGTAACTGACGCCCCAAAGAATGGAACTCATGATGCCGAAAGCGATTAAACCCGGCGCCAGAAAGTCGATATACCGTACGCCTTTCAACGTTAACGGACGGATAGCCGCGGTGGCCGGCGCAACGACGGTTTCCGGCGAATGGATCAAAGCCGAAAGTTTCATATAGACCAATTGTGCCTGCGAATTGTGCGGATCGAAATGGTATTGCATTTTTCCCAGCGAATCCGTAACAATCACATCCGCCTCGCCCCGTTTCAACGCAACGATGGCCGATTTCCAAGTATTCCGCTCGAACAGAAATTCGGTGTTGCCCAGAATATCATCGTTTATTTTCCATGACAAAACGTCTTTTTTCTGAATCTTTTTCGGATGAGCATAGACATGCAGCAGCGAATCGAGTTCCGTCGGACGGTTTTCCACTACAATAACATGAAATTTGGATTCGGTCTTTTGGGTAAACGCCAAACCCAGTCCGATGGAAATCAGTACCGGAAAAATAATTCCCCAGAACAACACTTCCGGCTCGCGAATGGTTTCTAAAAACTGTGTCAGCGTCAGTTGATAAAGTGGAGTGTTTTTGAATGATTTCATGTTACTGTATTTCTTCCGGAGTTTCGTTCAGTGTTTTGCCCGTCAACTGGATAAACAATTCGTCCAGATTACGGGCGTTTTCGTTCAATAGCGCATCCAACCGGCCTTCCCGCAGGATTTTCCCTTCATCGACAATAATAATATAGTCGCACAACGATTCCGCCTCCTCCATGTAATGCGTAGTCAGGATTAACGTAGTTTCCCCCTGATCTTTCAAGGCTTTGAGAATCTTCCAGAGGTCGAGGCGCGAATGGGGATCGAGTCCGGTAGTCGGTTCGTCCAAAAACAGGATTTGCGGATGATTCAGCAGCGCCACTGCCAATGCCAGTCGTTGCCGTTGTCCGCCCGAAAGCGTTCCGGTCATGGCTTTGTGCTTACTTATCAAGCCGGTCCATTCGATAACTTCATCGACGCGCCTTTCATCCAATCCGAAGAAACTGGCGAAAAGTCGCAAGGTTTCGCGAACCGTCAGTTTTTCGGGGAAACGGGTTTCCTGAAGCGATAAGCCGATGATTTTCCGGAGTTCGTTCTCATGCTTTTGCCAAGATTTCCCTTGGATACGGATGCTGCCGCGGTCGGGTAGCCGCAAACCTTCCATCATCTCGACCAGCGTGGTTTTTCCTGCGCCGTTAGGTCCCAGCAAAGCGACAAATTCGCCCGGTTGTATCGCGAGCGAAATTCCCCGCACGGCTTGTACGTCTTTGAAGGATTTATACACTTCGTTTACCTCTATCTGAAGCATCATTTTAATTTTTACTTTGCAAAAGTAGCGAAATTGACTTACATTTGTGCATGATTATCGACAAAATATCCATATTGAATTTTAAGAATATTGAAGAAGCAGAACTTTCTTTTTCCCGGAAAATGAATTGTTTTTTCGGCGATAACGGTATGGGGAAAACAAATTTACTGGACGCTTTGTACTACCTTTCGTTCACGAGAAATTACACGAATCTGGTTGATTCGCAATTGATTATGCACAACCGGGAATTTGCCGTTATTCAAGGCTATTACACCGATAATGAAACGGTTGAAGAAATTTATTGCGGTATCAAACACAAACAGCGAAAGACGTTTAAACGGAATAAAAAAGAGTACGAACGCCTTTCGGAACACATCGGCCTGATTCCGTTGGTTATGATTTCGCCGGCCGACATCGAACTGATCCGGGGCGGAAGCGACGAGCGCCGAAAGTTTGCAGATATGCTTATTTGCCAGTACGATAAAGAATACATGCGAGCGCTGATTCATTACAACAAAGCGTTACAGCAGCGCAACGCCCTATTGAAAATAAATCCGCTTCAGGCAACAGAAAATGAGGTTTTTGAGCTTTGGGAAGAACAGATGTCTGCTTCGGGACAAATCATTTACGAAAAGCGGAAAGCTTTTGTCGAAGGCTTCCGTTCCCTGTTTCAGGAATATTACCGGATTATCAGCCACGAAAACGAAAAGGTGGATTTAACCTACGAGTCGCAGTTGGACAGCGCCTCGCTGGCGAGATTATTGCACGAAAAACGGGACAGGGACCGGATACTCGGCTATACCAGTTCGGGCGTGCATAAAGACGATTTTCATTTCTTATTAGACGAGTATTTAATTCGTAAAATCGGTTCGCAAGGACAGAATAAAACCTGTTTGATTGCCCTGAAGCTGGCGCAATTCAGTATGCTGGTACAGGAAGGTTCGTCCGTTCCGGTGCTTTTGCTGGACGATCTGTTCGACAAATTAGACGCCAAACGGGTGGAACAGATTATCCAACTGGTATCACAACCCGCTTTCGGACAAATTTTTATCACTGATACCAATCGAAAATACTTGGACGAAATCTTGGCCGGGATGCAGCACAATTACAAATTGTTTTACGTAGAAAAAGGACAAATCCATGAAACGGATCGATTCGCAACCCATCGGTAAAATCATAGAAACTTTTTTCGAGGAGAATCCTCTCTTGGCAGATAAATTGGCCGAAATGCGGTTGATTCATTATTGGAATAACCGAATGAGTTCGGCCATCAGTCGTTATACGGGCAACTTGTTTGTGAAAAACCGGATTTTGTACGTCCAACTGAAATCGTCCGTATTGAAAAATGAGCTCATGATGCACCGGGAGCAAATGATTACTAACCTGAACCGGGAGGCGGGTCGTTCCATCATAGACAATATTGTTTTTTGTTAGGATTCTATTTTTACTATATTTAGCTATTTGTATAAAGATTATTTAACCAAAAGGCACCTGAAAACTTTTTTTGTTTCAAAAGTTTTCACTTACTTTGCAGCGTTTTTAAAATAAACGGGAAAGTTATTTGTCTTTATAGATAAAGGCTCGTTGTTTTAGGGAAAAGCAAAAAGAAATGGAATTAAAAGACCGGATTATTCAGGAAGCGTCGATACTCTTTTTTACCAAAGGAGTAAGGAGTATGACGATGTCCGATATTGCCAACGAATTGGGTATTTCTAAGCGGACATTGTACGAAGTATTCCGGGATAAGGAAGAACTGATTGAAACCTGCGTCCAAAACCATTTTGAAAAAATAGACCGGGAGATTGGTATTATGGTGTCCAATTCGGAAGATGTAATCGATACCTTGATGCGCATGTACACCAAAAATCTTCAGGAAGTGCAGAACACCAATAAATCGGTGTTGCACGACCTGAAAAAGTATCATGTTTCGGTGTATCGTAAAGTCAAATGCAGGCAAAATGAAGGATTGCAGATTTTTATTCCCTTGTTCAACAAAGGAATCAAGCAAGGCTTGATTCGGGAAGATATGAATTTTGAAATCTTGACATGGTTGCTCAAAGCTCAGTTCAAAGCCCTGATGGACGACGAATTTATTCCCACCGATAAATATCCGGCGGAGGAATTTATCCGGGCAATCATTCTCAATTTTATACGAGGCATTGCCACTCCTTTGGGAAATGACAAAATAGATAAAATAGTTGCGCAATTAGCAAATAAGACAAAATAAATTAGGTATTAGGTATATGAAATTAATTTTAGGCAAAAAGATGAGTATCGGGTTATTAGCGATACTAACCCCTTTTATGGCAAGCGCTCAGGAAAAACAAGTCCCCTTGGAAATTACCTTGGACAGGGCTATTGAAATTGCTTTGAGCGAAAACCCGTCGGTCAAAATCGCCGACCTCGAAATTCAGAAAAAGAAGTATGCCAAACAATCGGCACAATCTTCTCTCTATCCCCAGATTGATGCGGTAGGCCAATACAGCCGCACCCTGAAAAAACAGGTCATGTATATGGATGGCGCTTTTAATATCAATGAAATGTTCACGCCGATAATTACCGGTATAGACCAAACTTTCAAAAGTGTTGATCCGGGTTACGAGTCGGGAACCTTAACGAAGAATATTGCCGCCAATACGCCGCCACCCACCAACAGCGACGAGGGTATTACGGTAGGCCGCGATAACAATTGGTCGGGTGGTTTTCAGTTGAGTTGGCCGGTAGTGGTGCCCACGCTTTGGAAAAGTCTGGAAATATCCGGATTGGACGTGGAATTAGCGGTCGAAAATGCACGCTCTTCCAAAATAAACATGGTCAATTCGATCCGGAAAGCTTATTATACGGTATTGCTGGCCCAAGACGTATTGAACGTTTACCGGAAAAGCTATGATAATGCCATGTTGACGTATAACGATATCAACCATAAATACCAGCAAGGTATTGTGGCCGAATTCGATTTGATACGCGCCGACGTTAACGCCAAAAATATCAAACCCAATTTGATACAAGCGCAAAATGCCTGCAATATCGCCGCCCTGTCGTTAAAAGCCTTGATGGGAATAGATATGGATCAGCCGGTTACGGTGGACGGCAGTCTGTTGGATTACGAAGAAAGCCTTTTCTCCGAAATCCTGAATGTGGACAAATCGCTGGATTCCAATTCCGATTTGAAAAAATTTGATATTCAAACCGATCAGCTGCAAAAATCGCTGGAATTGTATAAAATGCAATATTATCCCACCGTGTCTATTTCCGGTAATTATATGTATATGTCGATGAACAACGATTTCAAGTTCGGCGATTACCGGTGGAATCCGACTTCATCGGTCAGCTTAAATATTTCTATTCCGATTTTCGACGGATTCAAAAAACACAAGGAAATCCAGCAAACCAAAGTCAATATAGAACAGATGAAATGGCAACGCGAAGATGTGGTTCGGAACTTGCAACTGGCGGTGGATAACAACATCAATACAATGACCAATTACGTAGAACAAATATTTTCTACCAAAGACGTCGTCGTCCAAGCGCAGAAAGGGTATGAAATTTCCCAGAAACTGTACGATACGGGAATGGGAACCTTGCTCGATTTGAATACGGCGCAATTGGGATTGACGCAAGCCAGTCTGTCATTCAATCAGGCAATTTATAACTTTTTGGCTTCCAAAGCCGATCTGGATAAATTACTGGGTATCGAGATAAATAAATAATTCAGAAAATATTAAATTCTAAACAATATGCAAAAGAAACTTATTCAATTATTGCCCCTTTTCGGTTTAACACTTTTGTTTTCGTGCAGCGAAAAAAAGGAGGGAACGGCCGAAGAGGCTGCCGTAAAAGTCAAAACAGTCGTTGCTCAACACCAGTCGGTGGATGAAACAGCCACTTATACGGCCAATGTGCAGGCCGATGTTATCAACCAAATAACACCCGCCATGCCGGGACGCATCGAAAAAATTTATGTAGAAATCGGTAACCGGGTCAGCAAAGGACAGTTGCTGGTGCAAATGGAATCTTCGAGTCTGCAACAGCAAACCACTCAACTGGCTAATCTGGAACGCGATTATGCCCGTTACAGCGAATTACTGAAAGTCGGCGGAATCGCTCAACAAACGGTCGATCAACTCAAAATGCAAATCGACGTCTTAAAAGCTTCCATGAAAAATGTACAGGACAATACGCAATTGCGAAGTCCTATCAATGGCGTAGTAACCGCCCGAAATTACGACGACGGCAATGTATTCGCCCAACAGCCGATTCTCACCGTTCAGCAATTGAATCCGCTGAAAGCTATTATCAACGTGTCGGAAGCGAATTTTTCCAAAGTCAAAGTGGGAATGACTGTCGATCTCCGCTTGGACGTTTATGGCGATGAAAAGTTTACCGGAAAAGTGAGCCTGATTTATCCGACCATCGACGCAGCCAGTCATACCTTTGGCGTAGAAGTGGTTATTAACAATAGCAGCATGAAAGTTCGTCCGGGAATGTTTGCCCGCGTAGGCTTGAATCTGGGAACCCGAAAAAGTATTGTCATTCCCGATGCGGCTATTCAAAAACAAAGCGGCTCGAACGATAAATATGTATATACGGTCGAAAATGGCGTAGCCCGCTATCATAAAATAGAATTGGGACAACGTCTGGGCGACCGCTATGAAATCTTATCAGGCATTACCGCCGGTCAAGAAGTGGTTATCGCCGGACAGACGCGATTGATCGACGACACAAAAGTAGAAATTACAGATTGAAAACAAAAACAGTATGAGTTTATACGAATCAGCGGTAAAGAAACCCATCACTACCGCATTAATATTTATAGCAGTCGCTATCGTGGGGTTATATTCCCTGACGCGTTTGGCGGTCGATTTGTTTCCCAAGATAGAAACCAATGCATTGACCGTTATCACCGCTTATCCAGGCGCCAGCGCATCGGACATAGAAACCAACATTACCCGCCCGCTGGAAGATGTTTTGAATACGGTGGAAAACCTGAAAAAAATCACTTCCCAGTCGCGGGACAATATGTCGCTTGTTACTTTGGAATTTGAATACGGTTCGGATATCAATATTGCAACCAGCGATGTTCGCGATAAAATAGACATGGTCAAATCGCAATTGCCGGAAGGTATCAACAATCCGATTCTGTTCAAGTTCAGTATGGACATGATACCCGTGGTTATTTATTCGGCCACCGCCAAGGAAAGCGTCAATGCGCTGTACAAGATTTTGGACGAAAAAATAGCCAATCCGCTCAACCGTATCGACGGCGTAGGGGCGGTTTCTATTGCAGGAGCGCCGCAACGACAGGTACAGGTGAATGTTTCGCCGGAAAAGCTGGAAGCTTATAACCTGACGGTCGAACAAATCGCTCAGGTGATTCAAACGGAAAACCTGAATGTGCCTGCCGGCAGTTTCGACGTGGGCACTTCTACGTATGCTTTGCGTATCGAAGGCGAATTTAAGGAAAGCGACCAGTTAATGAATGTCGTACTGGGTAGCCGGGGCGGCAGAAACGTCTATCTGCGGGACGTCGCATCCGTTGTCGATACCATTCAGGGACGTATTCAGGAGGCTTATACCAACGAGGTAAAAGGCGCTACGATTGTGGTTCAGAAACAATCCGGAGCTAATACCGTTTCCATTGCCAAAAAGGTAAACAAAATTATTCCGGAGTTGCAAAAAACGCTTCCGTCGGATGTACAGTTGTCGTTGATTATGGACTCGTCCGATTTTATCCAGCAATCCGTGAATTCTTTGACGGAAACAATCTTGTTGGCGATGATTTTCGTCATTATTGTGGTGCTGTTCTTTCTGGGGCGCTGGCGGGCGACATTCATCGTCGTTCTGGCCATTCCGATTTCTCTGATTGCTTCTTTCATTTACTTGATGGCAACCGGAAGTTCGCTCAATATCATTTCGCTGTCGTCTATCTCGATTGCGATCGGGATGGTGGTGGACGATGCAATTGTGGTGCTCGAAAATGTAACCAAACATATCGAACGAGGCAGTAAGCCGAAAGAAGCGGCCATTTATGCTACCAACGAAGTGGGGGTAGCCGTTATCGCTTCTACCTTGACGATTATCGCCGTATTCCTTCCTCTGACGATGACAACAGGATTTATCGGCGTCATGTTCAGAGAATTGGGATGGATGGTAACGATCATGATCACCATATCGGTTATCGTGGCTTTGTCGCTGACGCCGATGCTCAGTTCCCAGATGTTGCGGCTGACCAATACGCAAGGAAAATGGTTCGACCGGTTATACGCTCCCATTCGCAGAGCGCTGAATAAACTGGACATACTCTATTCCCAGTTGGTGAATTATTGTGTACAGCATCGCTGGAGAACATTGACGATTTGTTTCACCCTCTTTTTCATCATCATGATACCGGCTTGCGGGATTGTGAAAATGGACTTTATGCCGGCTTCCGACAACAGTATGATTACGATGGAAGTCTATCTTCCGACCGGTACCCGGATGGAAGTGGCGCGCGAAGCGGCAATGAAAATTGATAGCCTCGTGCATGCCGATTACGAAAAAGAAATTCGCGTCCGTTCGTTCTCGGTGGGACAAGCCGATGAAAACAATACCTGGGCGGCCATGCAATCCAATGCGACCAATCTGATTTCGTTCCGCTTCCGTTGCGTAGAACCGGAGGAAAGAACCCGATCGATTTACGATATTGCCGACGGAATCCGTAAGGAATTGGATAATATGCCCGAATTGTACAAATACAAGGTAACCCCCGGCGGCAGCGGCGGCATGATGGGAACCGGCGCCAGCACGGTGGACGTGGAAATTTATGGTTACGATTTGGAGCTTACCGACCGTATCGCCACCGAAATGAAAGCCCGTTTGGCAAACGTAAAAGGATTGCGGGATATCCAAATCAGCCGTCAGGATTACCGAATGGAATATCAAATTGATTTCGACCGCGAGAAATTGGCGGAAAACGGATTAAATTCGGCTACAGTGGCTACTTTTGTGCGCAACCGGATCAACGGTTCGTTCACTTCCAAATACCGGGAAGACGGCGACGAATACGATATTGTTGTTCGCTATGACGAAAAGTACCGCCAATCCATCGAAGATATTGAAAATATTACCGTCTATAATGCTACGGGAACTCCTGTCAAGGTGCGGGAATTGGGAAAAGTAGTAGAAAAATCCTCGCTTCCGCAAATTGACCGGGAAAACCGCCAACGGGTAGTCAAAGTGCAGGGTTCGCTTTACAAAGCCGCTTTGAGCGAAGTAGTTGCAGGCGCTAATCAACAGATTGACGAGATGCGGAAAGAAGGTAAAATCCCGCCGGAAATCGGTACCCGCATTGGCGGTTCGTACGAAGACCAGCAGGAAGCCAACAACGGTCTGTTCCTCATTATGATACTCTGCGTGCTGTTGGTTTACATCGTTATGGCGGCGCAGTTTGAGTCGCTGACCTATCCGTTCATCATCGTGCTGTCGCTGACGTTCGGACTGGCCGGCGTGATGCTGGCGTTGATGCTTACCGGAAAATCCCTGAGCCTGATGGCCATGATCGGTATCGTCATGCTGATCGGTATTGTAGTGAAAAACGGTATCGTCTTCATCGACTATGCCAACCTGAACCGCGAACGCGGCCTGTCTATCGACAAAGCGATTGTCAACGCCGGGAAATCCCGTTTGCGTCCGATTTTGATGACTACGGCAACAACCGTTTTGGGGATGATACCGTTAGCCATTCCCCGCGGTTCCGGATCCGAAATGTGGCAGCCGATGGGGATCGCCATTGTCGGCGGTTTGACTTTCTCGACGATTCTGACTTTACTCTACGTTCCGGCGCTCTATTCGATTTTTGGCGCCAACGGGGTAAAGCGTAAACGGAAACAATACAAAAAACAATACTTCAAACAATCATGAAAGCAGTATTCATACCCTACAATCAGGCCTACAAAGAGAGTTTGATTGTCATTTTAGATAAAATAAATCTCCGGGGTTTCACGATGTGGGATCAGGTGCAAGGGCGGGGAAGCGTTAAGGGCGAACCGCACTACGGCAACCATGCCTGGCCGACGATGAATTCGTCCATCCTGACGGTGGTTCCCGACGACAAAGTCGATGAATTGCTCCGGCAAATCCATGAACTGGATCTGCTGACGGAGGCGCAAGGGATTCATGCCTTTGTCTGGGA
>JAITAH010000312.1 GCA_031284225.1 Dysgonamonadaceae bacterium
CTGTTATACTATTTGCTTTTTTTGTATTTTTGTCCAAAGTTGAATAAAATTCGATTATGCAAAACTGGAAAATACTTGCAACCGTTTACGTAAAAAACGTCCTGATAGCCGTGGTTATCCTGATAGTCTTGATTTTCATTGTCCTGCAATGGTTGAACATTTATACCCGCCACGGAAAACAAGTAGTCGTTCCAGATGTTAAAGGAATGCAAGTAGAGCAGGCAGCCCCGTTTTTCCTCCAACAGTCGCTGCAATACGCCGTAGTCGATTCGATGTATGTCCGGAATAAACCGGCAGGAAGTATTCTCGAAACGGTTCCTCCGGTGGGAACGAACGTCAAGGAAGGCCGAACGATCTATTTAACAGTCAATTCCGTTATGGCTAAAATGTTGATTGTTCCGCAAGTTACGAACATGTCGCAACGGCAGGCCGAAGCCATACTTCAATCGCTGGGCTTTGAATCCATTCAAATCCGGGTGATGCCGGGCGCTTACCGGGATTTAGTAATCGGATTACAAAACTCCAAAGGCGCTGATTTAGTCGCAGGCAAGCATATTCCTGTCAACACTTCCCTGATTTTACTGGTCAGTTCGGGACAGGCGAGCCTTTTTATGCCCGACGATACGACAACCGTCATTTCCGAAGATTTGGAAGAATACCCGTTTTGATTTGACCGCTATGGAAGAATGGAACGAAGCAATAGATGAATATACCGACCCCCCATCCTCCATTGAAGATGCCGGCGATGATTTGTACGAACATTTTCGCTTTGTAGCCGACAAAGGACAAAACCTGTTGCGGGTGGACAAATTTTTGGTCGATCGCATTACCGGCGCTTCCCGCAATCGAATCCAGCAAGCGGCCGGCGCCGGTTATGTGCTTTCCAACGGCAATCCCATCAAATCGAATTATAAGGTAAAACCGCTGGATGTGATTACGGTAGTGATGGATCGACCGCGCCGCGAATTAATCATTATCCCCGAAGACCTTCCCATTCATATTGTCTATGAAGACGACGATGTGATGGTAGTAGATAAACCGCCCGGTTTAGTCGTTCATCCGGGTTACGGCAATTATACCGGGACGCTGGTCAACGCTATTGCATGGCATTTGCAAAAAAACACAGAGAATAATTCCATTGCGGAAGAAAACGCCGAAGATCCGCGTTTGGGTCTTGTACACCGCATCGACAAGGAAACTTCCGGATTGCTGGCAGTCGCTAAAAATCCCGATGCCAAAACCCATTTGGGAATGCAATTCTATTACAAAACCACCCAACGGCTTTATGTCGCTTTGGTGTGGGGCAATGTCAAGAACGATGAAGGAACCATCAATGGAAATATCGCCCGCGACCCTTACGACCGGATGCAGATGACTGTTTTCCCGAACAACGACTACGGCAAGACCGCCGTTACCCATTACCGGGTGTTGGAACGTTTCGGTTACGCTACGCTGGTCGAATGTCGCTTAGAAACCGGCCGCACGCACCAGATTCGCGTACACATGAAATACATCGGCCATACTTTATTCAATGACGAACGATATGGCGGAAATCTTATACTGAAAGGCGAAAATCACGCCAAATACCGCCAGTTTATCAAGAACTGTTTTGAAATCTGCCCCAGACAAGCATTACACGCCCGAACGTTAGGATTTGTCCATCCGCGCACCGGCGAAGAAATGTTCTTTGAAAGTCCCGTTCCGGACGATATGCAACAATTGATTGAGAAATGGAAAAATTTAAATATATGAAACCCATAATCGCTATCGTAGCAGGAGGTTATTCCTCCGAATATATCGTTTCCCTCAAAAGCGCGCAAGGAATTGATTCGTTCATCGATAAAGACCGATACCGCGTCTATACCGTAATCATTACCCAAGAAAAATGGACGGTGCGACTCGATAATAACCGCGAAACGATCATCGACAAAAACGATTTCAGCTTTGTCCTTGACGGACAGCGGATGAAGTTCGATTTTGCCTACATCGTCATTCATGGCGCTCCGGGCGAAAACGGACAATTGCAAGGCTATTTGGATATGCTCGGCGTTCCTTATTCCTGTTGCGGCGTTTTAGCGGCATCGTTGACTTTCAACAAATATTATTGTAATCATTATATGAAAAACGAGGGCGTCCTCACAGCGCCATCGATTCTGTTGCGAAAAGGCGAAAGCGCCCCCCCCGAAGCTATTATCAACGCCTTGGGATTGCCTTTATTTATTAAACCCAGCGACGGCGGTTCCAGTTTCGGAACGACAAAAGTTACGGCGGCCGAACAAATCAGACCGGCCATCGAAATAGCTTTGAAAGAAGGGAATGAAGCGATTATCGAAAGTTTCATGCCGGGAACGGAAGTTACTTGCGGTTGCTACAAGGCGCATGGCAAAATCGCCGTTTTTCCGGTTACCGAAGTCGTGAGCAAAAACGAATTTTTCGATTACGACGCTAAATACAACCCCGGCAGTTCGGAAGAAATTACCCCGGCACGTATTTCGGACCCATTAACCGCAGAAATTCAACAACTGACGGCAAAGATTTACGACCGAATCGGCGCCAAAGGCATTATCCGCGTCGATTACATTATTTCCCCCGCCGGCGAAGTCCGGATGTTGGAAGTCAACACAACGCCCGGAATGACGCCCACGAGTTTTATCCCCCAACAAGTCCGCGCCGCCAGCCTGAACATTACGGACGTACTGACGGAAATTATAGAAGACAGTATCCATGAAACATCACACTGATTTCGACGACATACGGCCATACAACGACGATGAAGTGGTTCCTACGATCGAAAAGTTGATTCTTGACCCGCAATTCAAGCAGGCGATGGGTTTCATCTTTCCGAACAGCGATTGGGACAAGCAGGTCGCTCTTTTGCGTTCTTTCACAAACCTGCATGAATTACAACACAGCCTGATTAAAGGCGCAGTGTATGATATGGTAAGTAAAACCGCCGCCTCCATCGAATGTGCCGGGTTGGAAAATATTGAAAAAGAACGGGCTTACACATATATATCCAATCATCGGGATATTGTGCTGGACGCTGCTTTGCTCTGCGCCATGCTGGTTGCCAACGGATACGATACCACCGAAATTGC
>JAITAH010000284.1 GCA_031284225.1 Dysgonamonadaceae bacterium
TTTTGGAGATAAAAGATGAAAGACTAAAAAAAGATAGAAGCAGACATAAAAGATTAAAAGACATCTTCCGGTCTTATAAGTCTGGCTCTGTCTTCTTCCGTCTTTTGTTTCTTATCTATTTTTAAGGTTTGTGTGTAATCGGAAATTTTATGTATATTTGCGCATGAAAACACGGTTTTTGCATAGTTGCTTCTTCATTGCGGCGGGTCTTTGGAGTATGGCTTGTTCTCATTATTCCCCCAAGCCGGCGGGTTATTTTCGCATCGATTTGCCTGAACCGGCCTATCATTTACAGGAATTTCCGGGCTTTACTTGCCGCCTTTCGGAACAGGCGCAGATAGAAACGGTTTCCGGCGTCGGCGCCTTTTTTAATCTCGTTTATCCGCAATGGAATGCCCGGATTTATTGCAGTTATTTACCGATAAAGAACGGCAATCTGGCGCAACTTTCGGAAGAAAGTCGTAAATTTGTCTATTTACATGCCATGAAGGCCGATGCAATCCGTGAACAGCGGTTCGACAATCCGGAACATAAAGTGTATGGACTCCGGTACGTTATCGGTGGAAACGTGGCTTCGCCTACGCAGTTTGTACTGACGGACAGTGTCCGTTCGTTCGTCCGGGGCGCATTGTATTTCGATAATACGCCCAATCAGGATTCAATTGGTCCTGTTTTGGAATACATAAATAAAGATATTTTGGTTTTAATGGAAAGTTTTCGATGGAAACAATAAAACAGCAGATTGAGGCTTTGCGGAAAAAAATAGACGATTGGAATTACCGGTATTACGTGTTAAACCAACCGACGGTTGGCGATTACGAGTTCGATCAAACCTTGAAAGAACTGGAAAAGCTGGAAGCCGAACATCCGAAGTATCACGATCCCCATTCGCCCACGCAACGGGTAGGAAGCGATATAAACAGAAATTTTGCACAGGTCGAGCATCTGCATCCGATGTTATCGCTAACCAATACCTATTCCGAAGCGGAAATAACGGAGTTTTACAACCGCACGAAAAAAGCGTTAAATGAAGATTTCGAAATTGTTTGCGAACTGAAATACGACGGAGCCTCCATTTCGTTGATTTACAAAAACGGCCTGCTGATGCAGGCGATTACGCGGGGCGACGGCGCCCGGGGCGACGATGTTACCGTCAATGTTCGTACCATCCGGAGTATTCCCCTGCGGTTGCAGGGCGACAATTATCCTCCCTTGTTCGAAATCCGGGGCGAAATCCTGTTGCCGTGGCAAGCCTTCTATCAACTGAACGACGAACGCGCCGAAACGGACGAATCGCCCTTTGCCAATCCGCGCAACGCCGCCTCCGGTTCGCTGAAAACGTTGAATATTCAGGTCGTAGCGCAGCGCAAATTAGATTCCTATCTGTATTATTTGCTGGGAAATAACTTGCCCTGCGACGGTCATTACGAAAACATGGAAGCCGCCCGAAACTGGGGTTTCAAAATTTCGGACGCCATGCGGAAATGCAAAACGCTGGACGAAGTATTCGAGTTTATCCGCTACTGGAATGTCGAACGGAAAAATCTGCCGGTAGCCATCGACGGTATTGTATTGAAAGTCAATTCGGCGAAGCAACAACTGAACCTGGGTTGGACGGCCAAATCGCCCCGCTGGGCAATTGCATACAAATTTCAGGCCGAATCGGTCGAAACGCAATTGCTTTCGGTCGATTTTCAGGTGGGACGTTTGGGAACAATTACGCCGGTGGCTAACCTGAATCCGATACTCCTGTCGGGAACAGTGGTACGGCGAGCTTCCCTGCATAATGCCGGCGTCCTCAAAGATTTGGATTTATATATCGGCGATTGGTGCCGCGTGGAAAAAGGCGGTGAAGTGATCCCGAAAATTACCGGCGTTAATAAAGAAGCGCGTTTTATGATCGGCGATAAAATCCGGTTTGTTAAGAAATGTCCGGCTTGCGGCACGTATCTGGTGCGCGAACCCGATGAAATGGCATATTACTGCCCCAATCATTCGCGGTGCGAGCCGCAAATCAAAGGGATGATCGAACATTTCGTCAGTCGCCGAGCCATGAATATCAATGCCGGCGAAGAAACTGTGGAAACCTTTTACAAAGCCGGTTTGATACGGAATGTAGCCGATTTATACGATATTCAATCCCAAGATATCTGTCGCCTGGAACGATGGGGCGAAAATCGAGCGACTAATTATATGGACAGTCTTCAACAATCGAAACAAGTCCCCTACGAACGGGTATTGTATGCGTTAGGGATTCGCTTTGTCGGCGAAGCGGCGGCCAAACGCTTAGCAAACACGTTTCCCGACATCGATACTTTGATGCAGGCCGGTTTCTTCCGGCTGATTTCCACCGAAGAAATCGGCGAACGAACAGCCAATAGCCTGATAGAATATTTTGCCCGTGAAGAGAATCGGAAACTGATTGAGCGGTTGCGTGCGCACGGTCTTCAATTTGCTCTGGATGAATCGATTCTGGCCGAGCGAACAAATCTGTTAAAAGGTAAAACTTTTGTCATCAGCGGCGTATTTACGCGACATTCGCGCGATGAATACAAAAATATGATCGAAAAGAATGGTGGACGAAACAGCGGTACGGTTTCTTCCAAAACAGATTTTATTCTGGCCGGCGAAAATATGGGCCCTGCCAAATTGGAAAAAGCGCAAAAATGGGATATTAAAATTATCGATGAAGAAGATTTTCTGGCAATGATTTGAAAACGATGGCGATATGTATAATTATGTTTTAAAATACAAACTGAAAAGATATTATAAGAAAAATTCAAGGGAGAACGGCTTCCTGAATTTGAAAGATGTTCATACCGTTTTGGTATTGTTCGATACAGAGCAGCTTACCGAAGCTTCTCGTTGTATCGATCAACTGAAAAATCTGGGAAAAGAAGTAACGGTTTACGCATATATAACGACGAACGGCGAGTTAGGTCATCTCTCTGCCGATTATCATATACTGTCGCGCAAAGCGGCCGGCAAATGGTTCGGCAATCCGCTTTATGCCCTGGCTAAAGAATTGGAACAGAAATCGTTCGATGCCGTTATCGACCTGACGGTACGCCGGAACTTCCCGCTGGAATATTTATTGGCCTGCGCTCGTGCGACCGTCAAAACCGGATTAAAGAAAAGCCATTTCTCTCTATACGATTTAGCCATTACCCCTCTGCCGGGCGCGGAAACGAAAAACGGGCAAGTGGAAGAATTAGGAAAACAAATCCTGTATTATTTAGATACGATAAAAACGCCGCAAGCAATGCCTGTTGCTACTGCCTCAAAATAAAAAAAATCCTCGAATCCTTGCATAATTCAAAAAAAACCATTTACTTTGCCGGCGTAAATCGCTAATGATTGGCAATTTATCGTACAACAACACACACAATCTCGGCAAAAAGCGACAAAAAAAGATGAGCAATTTAAGAAAGTTTAACTATAATTCTTTGGCAGTTATCTCGAAAAAAATAGAGAGAGAGAGAGAGAGAAACATCCCATAATTTACCTGAATTTCAATTGTTTACAATTTACGACGGCGGATGATCCGTCGATAAATACAAACGCGCAGGATTCTTCCCGCTTCGGATTTCTTCACGAAAGAAATTTGGGGCGGGAAATTCTTTTTGGTGCGCGAAGCGCCCATGTCCC
>JAITAH010000142.1 GCA_031284225.1 Dysgonamonadaceae bacterium
TACAACCTCTAACGAGGTTTTGTTGTGGGGATGTATGCCAATTTCTATTGACATGAATGCCCTGACTGGGCAAGACGGATGAATTCCGATGTTGATTCTTCCCCACCGATTGCTTAAAAACACCCGGTATAGGGCAGGTCCCTCCTGTTTATAAATCCCTTAACGGGAAACAGGGAATCGGGATACCCCTTTTTCTTTTGATATAATTCCCCGGGAAAAATAGGCGCCTGCACAAAATCATACCGCGTAATAAAAAAAATCAATAAATTACTTTCAAATTAAAAAATAACCACTAACTTTGCTGCACAAAGTACTTTTATTAATATCCAATTTCAATGAATAGACAAGTCGAAGATATTAAAGCCATCCGCGAGATGATGGAAAGATCGAGCAAATTTCAGGCAATTAATGGATTATCACTTATGTGGGCAGGTCTTATCGCTGTTGCCGGAGCTACATTCGCCTACTTTTATTTGTTGCGCGATCCAGCGCTAACGCACTTCAACCAGAAACAGGAAACATTGATTTTGCTCGCCGATGCGTTATTTGTATTGGCGTTGGCCGTGGGAATCATCACCTTTCTGTGTTGGCGGAAAGCGAGGAAGAACCATCAATTGTTTTTCAACCCGGTAACCCGAAGGGCGGCATACAATTTGCTGATTCCGCTGGCAACGGGCGGTATCTTTTCGTTGCTACTGCTTTATAACGGCCATGTCGAGTTCATCGCTTCCTCTACCCTGATTTTCTATGGATTAGCGCTGATTAACGCCTCTAAATTCACGGTTAGCGAGATTCATTGGCTCGGATTGGGCGAAATCCTCTGCGGACTGTTGGCTGCTCTCTGTCTCCATCAAGGCATTTACTGGTGGGTACTCGGGTTTGGAGCGTTGCACATCGTTTGCGGAGGAGTCATGTATTTCAAATACGATAAAACGAAAAAATGAGTATCATCGACCATTTAAATAAGGTATTCGACAGCCGGATTCGTCTGGGAATTATGTCGATTCTTTCGGTCAACGATTCTGTCAATTTCAATACGATGAAAGAATTGTTGGAATTGACCGACGGCAATCTGGCAAGCCACCTGCGTACGCTTGAAAACGAAGGCTATATCCGATCAATTAAGCAATTTATCGGACGGAAGCCGAATACGAACTACGAAATGACAGAAACAGGCAACAACGCTTTCAAAGAACATTTAAATGCGCTTGAAAAACTGATTAAATAATTTTTTTTTACTTATATACTTTGAAACACAAAGTACTTCTAAATAACATAATTATTCATTTATTTAATTCTAAATTGTATGGAAATCGAAAAAAAAGAAAAGTTCTCACAGTCTTTTACATTTAAGGCTATGATTGTAGGCGTTTTAGTTCTGTTAATGCTCATTCCCCAAACGATGATTCAGGGACTGATTTTGGAACGGGAACAACGCAGTAAGGAAACCGTTGCAAAAATCAACGAAAAATGGAGTTTGGAGCAAACCCTTTGTCCGCCCGTACTGGTTATTCCTTACACGCAAACGGGCACCAATGCGGAACAGAAAACTTATACCCAAGAACATGAATGGTTTCTGACTCCCGAAAAGGTGGCCGTCGATGTACGGCTCATTCCTATAGAACGACACTACGGTATCTACAAAGCCATTCTGTATCAAAGCGAAATCACTATCGACGGACATTTTGCGCCGGATATCCCGCTAACTACCGAAAGCTGTACGCCGAATTTTAACAAGGCCTATCTTTTGCTGGGGATGAGCGACTTGCGCGGAATTACACGAAAAATCAACTTTAATTTCGATGGACAGACTTACGACACTCAGGCGGCGAGCAGCCAATTATTCGGCGCGAAGTGTATGAAAATCGAACTGAATAACGACTGGGTGAAAAATCCGGAAGGCAGTTATTCTTTCAGTTGCAGCATGAAACTGAACGGAAGCGGCGCTATTCATTTCATTCCTGTTGCGAAAACCACCCAAGTAAGCGTTGTCGGCGATTGGCCGTCGCCCAGCTTTACCGGTAATTTTTCGCCCGAATATTCGTGCGACAACAAAGGGTTTCAGGCGACATGGAATGTGCTGGAATTCAACCGGAACATCCCCGAAAGGTGGTCGGATAAGTTTGACAACAATTTGAAAGGCGCGTCTTTCGGCGTAAACCTTGTGGAAACCGTCGATCATTATCAGCAAAACATGCGCTCGTCCAAATATGCGCTGATGTTCATCGCTTTGACATTCGTCATCTTTTATTTTGTGGAAGTGTTGACAAGAAAACGCATTCATCCGATACAGTATCTGTTGGTAGGCACGGCTTTGATTTTGTTTTACAGTTTGTTATTATCTTTTTCGGAACAAACGGGCTTTGCTTGGGCGTATCTGATTGCATGCGTGGCGACCGTTGCGCTCATCGTGTCGTATGTTTACAGTATTTTCAAAAATTTCACGCAAACAGGCATACTCGGTTTACTGCTGAGCGGTTTGTATATTTTCCTGTATGTCGTTCTGCAATTGGAAGATTTGGCATTGATTATCGGAAGCGTCGGTTTATTCATCATTCTCGGCATCATCATGTTTGTTTCCCGAAAAATCAACTGGTATAAACCGGAAATGGTAGCGTAACCGGCAGGCTACACGATCGCTCACGAAAGAATTATTTTTTCAGAAAACCGAAAAATGCACATACCGCTTGGGATGCTGTTTCAGATCCAACAGCAAATCGGAGGCGTTCCGAGCGGTACTGTCTAAATGTTCATACAAGGAGCGGTCGTTCAACAAAAGCCCCAGCGAATTGGTCGAATCGTTCAACTGCTGCGTAATCTGACGGATGTTCCGGACGGCCTGATCGAGCGAGGCCATTGTGCTCTGGATATCTACTTCTCTCAGATTCCCGCTCACAACCGAAAAATCGGACGATACTTTATTTAAATTCGACAGAACTTCCGGGACTTCTTTCGCCAGCAAAACATTCAACTGTTCCGACGATTTTTGTAAACCGGCCGTTGTGGCTTCAATATGATTTAATGACTGATTCAAGGCCGGATGATTGACTAATAGTTGTATCCCCGACAAAATGGAATCCAGACGAGGCAACAGATGCTCCACCTGCGGCACTAAATCGGACGAGAGTTTGTCCATTAATCCCAGTTGGGGTTGTCCGGTAATCGTATCGCCGACCGTTAAATACGTACTGACATAGGTATTCAGTTTCAAACTAAGATAAGCGCCTGACGTCAGGCTTGATTTCAACTCGGCATAACTTCCGGCCGGAATTTTCATCTCTTTATCCAGACTTACCTGCACCAGAATATTGCCCGGACGGTCGTAACCGAAATGGATGGCATTAACAATCCCTACTTTGAACCCGTCCACATACACCGGACTGGAAACCTGTAATTCGGACACGTCGGGCATGGATATATAATAATGATTAGCCGGCTTAAAGACATTGATCCCCTTCAAATGATTCAAACCTACATACAGGACGACCAAACTGACCAGCGTGATAAACGCGATACGGACTTCTTTCGTAAACAATTTTTTCATAACTTTACTTTATTGGCGTTTTTACCCCGTCTTCAAACGCAACGATAAAAGCGTCTTCAAAATCTTTCAATAAGGACTGACGGATACGGGAAATTTCCTCCAAACTTTCCGATTCGCCGTAAGTATATTTATACATTTTATTTTCGACATAATAATCCGCTTTATACCCTTTCAAATGTGGGGAATTGGCCGGTAAGAGACGGGGCAAAGCCATGAGTTGCACTTTATATATTTTTTGAGCAGAGGTAAGCGTATTTTTTGGAGCGTCCGGCCTCGGTAAGGGCTTAGCTGTTAATCCGCTATCGCTTTCTGCCGGATTCCCCGCCTGAGAGGCCTGCTCAGACGGTTTGACGTTATTATTCTTCCGGTCGTAAGCGGCTTTGTATTTTCCGAAAGCATTGCAAATACCTTGAGCGTATTTCTTTTGGCCGGCCTCGCTCATCAACAGTTTTTCAGCGGCGGCATTGGAAATAAAATCCAGTTCAACCAGGATTCGCGGCATACTGGCTTTCCGCAAGACCAAAAAACCCGCCTGTTTTACGCCCCGATCGCTCCACTGTGTACAGGATTTCAGTTCATCACGCATGATGGAGGCAAATTCGAGACTTTGTTCAACAAATTTATTCTGCATAAATTCGAAAATAATGTTCGATTCGGCGGAGTTTGGGTCGAAGCCTTCATATTTTTCCTTATAATTGTCTTCCAAATAGATAACGGAATTTTCCCGCTTCATAACCGCTAAATTTTCCGCGGAGCGGGAAACGCCGAAAGCAAAGACTTCCAATCCTCTGGCGGAAGACTGTTCTACGGCATTGGTATGTACGGAAATAAACAAATTAGCATGTGATTTATTGGCAAAATCGGCGCGTTCGTCCAAGCCTACAAAGACATCGCGGTTACGGGTATATAGCACTTTCACGTCCGGATATTTTTCGGAAATGTATTTTCCGGCCAGTAAAGTTACGGCCAGAGTTATCTCTTTTTCCTTAGCTTTTCGACCCATCGAACCGGGGTCTTTTCCGCCGTGTCCGGCGTCCAGTACCAAAACAAATGGATCTGTTGCAGGCGAAGCCAGTAACCGGTTGGATACAAATAAAAAGAGAAACAATATGATGTAGAATGTCCGTTTCAAGATTGTTATAATTATTTTTCCGAGGACAAAGTTAGCATAAAATCCTCAATTATACACAAACGGATAAAAAGAGATGAAAGATTCTGCAATTACTCCTTCCAAGTAAACCCTGTGAAACGTTACTCCGGGCGGTAGGTAATATTGTTGTTTATTCATTGTGTTTGTTGTTTTTAAGATTGATATTGTGTTGTTGCTATTTGTTTTTATCCGATTCGTTTTTATACCCAAGGCGCACAGTACGCTACGCTCGGTACGCGTTTGTATTTATCGACGGCTCATCCGCCGCAGTCAATTGCAAACAATTGAAATTCAAGCAATTTATTGGATATTTCTCTTTATTTTTTTCAGAATAACGACCAAATAATTGTGGTTAAAAATCATTAATATTCTCCGCTTTTGCCGGAATATTGCGTCGTCAATAAACCGCCAATCATTAGCGATTTACGCGGGCAAAGCAAACGGTTTTTTTTTGAATTATGTAAGGATTTAACCAAAAAATTATCGGCTTGTTGCGGTCGGACAGGCTGTTTTTTCCGGACAATCGCTTATGAATAAAGGATATCTTCGTACAGTTGCCGCAAGCGTTTGCGCAGATGCAGCACCGCGTAATGTTTGCGAGAGAGCAACGTATTTAGCGGAATACCGGTGGTTTGCGCAATTTCTTTGACCGAGATTCCAGCCATTTCCGTCAGTTCATAGGCTTCCCGCTGTTCAGGCGGCAGTTCTTCCAGCGCCAGTTCCAACTCCGTCCAGACTAACGAGCGCAGGTATTCCGTTTCGGGCGAGGGCGACGTTTCGCCGTTAAACAAAACTTCCGAGAAATCTTTCAGGATTTCCCGGTCGGCGCTGTTGCCGGAACCGACAGGAAATTCTTCTTCGCGTTTTTTTGTCCCGTGATTAATAATCGCATTTCGCGCTACCCGAAACAGCCAAGCTTCGACCTGTTCGATAGGATTCAGCGTGTTATCGACCGCTTTTACTAATTGGTAAAGAACATCCTGCAAAATATCTTCCATATCTTCACGATTGGGAACCCGTTTACGAATAAACGCTTGCAGGCTTGGTTGATATTTTGCAATCAGCGTTCCGGTATCCGGCCTTTCCGCTGGATTATTCATTATCCTTGTCGAAAGAGGGGTCATGTTTAGGGTCGAAATCGCGGTGGTCGTAGAAATCCCGTTTTCTGTCAAAACAGTCATGATAGCGGGTGCGCCAATGTTCTTTCATTTGTTCTTTACGCTTCAAAAAAAACTCTTCCTGCTGTTCGGGCGACATATTCATCCACTTTTCGTAGATCGGATTGCCATGATGCCGCATCTGTCCCTTCCGCATCCAATGTTTACCGAACCGTCCGAAAAGGATACGGCTGAGCGCCAGCAAGCCCAAGGCCTGCCAAAAATTAATGACCTTTCCTCCGAAAATATCCGGAATCAGCCAATTCCACAACAACATGAAAACGACGCTGAAAATAGCGATAATCGCCGGGCAGATGACTACGTGCATTAAAAAATGCTTCACATTTTGTTTTGTTTTCATACTTTATTAATATTTACTTCTATTTATATAGACAGTTGAGGCGGATAAATATTTTACGAAAGTACAAAATTATTAGGAAATCATAAAAACATATCCATTCAGGGAAAGCATTTTGGAAAAGAAGAGTACAAGGTTAATTTTCGTGTACTTATTTCATAAAACATTGATAAATAATGTCTATTGTGGAGATGGAGGGACTCGAACCTTCGTCCAAACGAGGAATTAATTTGCTTTCTACATGCTTAGCTTCCTTTCGGTTTTCGACTCAACCTCCGGCAGAAGCTACCTGTTTGTTGAACTTAGTTCCTTTATTTCATCCG
>JAITAH010000021.1 GCA_031284225.1 Dysgonamonadaceae bacterium
TCGTGGAACGCAGGGCCTTCGGGGTTGTGTCCTTCCTGCGGCATGTGTCCGGGGGTTTGATGTGCAATGCGGACGATCGCTAAATCGCCGATCTCGCCGGAACGGATAAAGTCGATAATGGTTTTATGATACCAGGCATTGCGATTAAACAAGTTCACGGCAACCAGCAAGCCCGATTCTTCGACTTCTTTCACAATTTCCCATTCGGTCTGACTGTTGTCGGCGACCGGTTTTTCCGCCAAAATATGTTTGCCGGATTGAATCGCTTTGCGAATTTGGCAGGGGCGCGAATCGGCTAACGTGAATAATCCGACGGCAGCAATCTCCGGATCGGCGAAAATAATATCTTCGTCCGCTACGACAATAGCTTTTGGAAATTGCTTCGTTGCGGCGTTTCTCATTTCGGCGTTATGGTCGCATACATAAACTAAATCCCATACAGGATGGTTGTTAATTTCCTTCCCGTATAGTTGTCCCATTCGACCGAACCCAATGATTCCTATTTTTAATTTTTCTTTATTCAGGGACATTTATTGAATGATTTTATCCCATTTCTTAGTTTCTGAACTCGTGATTTGTATGGTTTGATTTCCCGTTTGCATACGGAAATCGCCCGCTTCGAGTAGCCATTTCCCGTCGGAGCCGACAAAAGCCAAATCGCTGCCTTTCAATTTCAAACTAACCGTTTTGGTTTCGCCCGGTTGAAGTTCTACTTTTTCGAAAGCCCGCAGGCGGCGGTTATCTGGCGTGAGGGAGGCCACTAAGTCGCTTCCGAACAGTAAAACGCTCTCTTTCCCTTTTACCGTTCCGGTATTCTTAACGTTTACCGTAAAGGTTAATTCGTCATTAGCGGTAAAAGCGGGTTTATCTACCGTCAAATTACTGTATTCAAAGGTAGTGTAACTCAATCCGTAACCGAAAGCCCATTGAACGGAAATGACGGCGTCGTAATTGTATGCGCCATCCATTCTATCGACATTTTCGGAAGGTTTGTAATCGTAAGTTGCGAGCGAACTTTGATAGCGCGGATAAGAATAAGGCAACTTCCCGCTGGGATTTACATCGCCGTAAATGATATTTGCCAAAGCATCGCCGCCATAATTTCCCGTTAAGTAAATATGCAGGATGGCGTCGGCCAAAGGCACAATTTCATGGATGATGCGCGGCCGACCTTCGTTGAGAACCAATACAATCGGTTTTCCCGTCTTGGCCAATGCTTTTACCAAGTTGATTTGATTGATCGAAAGTGTCAAATCATTGAGATTGCCCGGAGTTTCGCAATACGAATTTTCGCCGATACAGGCTACGATTACATCTACGTTTCGTGCGGCGGCTAAGGCTTTTTCGATTTCAGGTTCATTTTCTTCCCAATAAGCGCCATCGTTTTTGTAGGTAATGCCCGGCTGGTAAACGACATTAGCTGCGCCGGCTTTCTTTTGCAAGGCTTCGAGAATGGTGTTGTAGTCTTGAGCATAGAAATCGGCCGCATTTCCTTGCCACGTATAAGACCAACCGCCGTTCAGAGTACGCATCGAATGGGCATTGGGGCCGGTAACAAGAATGCGTTTTCCGGAAGAAAGCGGCAGAAGGCGATTGGCGTTTTTCAGTAAAGTAATTGCTTCTTCAGCGGCGGCCAGAGCTGTTTCCGCGTGTTTTTTACTTCCGAAATCGGGGTAATCGGCAGTATTCGTATAAGATTTGTCGAACAAACCGAGTCGGTACTTCAACCGGAGTATGCGGCGGACAGCATCGTCGATGCGCTCCATCGGCATTTCGCCTTCGTTGACTAATTCTTTCAGCAATACGCAGAAATCCCAGGAATAAGGATCCATCGACAAGTCGATACCGGCATTAATCGCCCGTTTGATCGCTTCTTTCTTATCGGCGGCCACACGATCGCGTACGAAAAGATTGTTGATATCCGCCCAGTCGGTTACGATTACGCCGTCCCAATTCAGATCTTCTTTGAGCCATTGGGTGAGATGTTCGTAATCGGCATGAAAAGGCAGTCCGTTGTTCACGCCGGAATTAACCATTACCGAGAGAGCTCCGCTACGGATGGCTGCTAAAAAAGGCGCAAAATGTTTTTCACGCATTTCCTGTTCGTTAATGCGCGAGGGGGTACGGTCTTTACCTGTGGTAGGAACGCCATAGCCCATGTAATGTTTCAGGCAGGCCGAGACGTGAAAATCGTCGATTCGGGAACCGTCGCCGCCTTGCAAGGCTTTTACCATGGCTGCGCCCATTTCCGCATTAACGAAAGGGTCTTCGCCGAAAGTTTCCCATATACGCGGCCAGCGTGGATCGCGACCCATGTCTAATACGGGAGCAAACGTCCAGGGAATACCGCCGGCTTTCGTTTCATAAGCCGAAATCTGTCCGGTTGCGGAAGCTAATTCGCGATTGAAAGTAGCGCCCAAAGCGATGTTCTGAGGGAAGAAAGTGGCGCCCAATGTATAAGACGCTCCATGAATTTGATCGACGCCATAAAGAATGGGAATTCCCGTTTCTTCTAACGCCGCTTGTTGGATTTCTGCGATCAGTTTGTTCCAATTGGCGGGCGTTTGCGGCTGGGAGTACGGCACATTGAGGATGGAGCCGACTTTGTATTTACGGATAACGCTATCCAGAAGCGCCGGATCCGGTTCGACAGGAGCCATTGGATTCTGCCCGGAAGGACGCTTCAGAATCACATCGACGGTGAGTTGCGTCATTTGACCGATTTTTTCGTCCAAAGTCATTTTCTTCAGCCAATGATTCACGTTTTGTTCGATTTGAATGTCTGGAGGAATAGCCGGACTGATGGCGGCCGGTTTCTGTGAACAAGCGTTCAACAGAAACAGTGTAGCAATGAATAAGAGATACTTTTTCATTTTAAATTGTGTTTCTTTAATAGTCCATTCGATGTTGTTAGTAAATATTACCGGTTCAGCGTGAACGAAACAGGAATATAAGCTGGACTTGCAATTACTTGATTTCCAATTGTAAAGCTGGGACGCAATTTCACTGTAACCTGACTTGAAGCGTTGCCGATACCGGCAAAGTTATACGCCAGATTTTTAATCGTATCTAATGATTCGCCGCTCAATACTTGCTTCAAATCGAAAGTCATTGGGATAGAGAACGCTGTTTTTTGTCCCCCGTCGATTTGTATTTGTCGCTGCAAAGAGCCGGTAGTTATTTCGTGCCCGTCGATTTCGAGGATGTATCCCAAGCCGTTTAGCAATGCGGTTTGAACGCCGGGATTGGTTACGTCCAGATTTAGGGTGAAATTCAGCGGTAAAGAGCCGTTTTTAGTAGATAATGCAGAAGTCAATGTCGCCAGATTCAAGGGGTTTAGCGAAGTCAGACTGTTAACATTCTGTAAGTTAATACCTGCTAAAGTCAATCCCGAAATGGAATTGAAATCGTATTTACACTGGGTCATTTGATAAGTTCCCATTAACTGTTGGGTTACATTGCACGAAAACAATGTTACTATCATTCCCAAAAAAACCATACATTTCTTCATATTCAAAAACTAATTTTATTTTCGCGAGCAAAGATAAGGTAAATTTTGTTTCATCGATAAATTATTTGCTTGAATTAAATGAGGCTTTACTCTTTCACCGCCCTCTCTATTTCCTCTATCGTTACCGGCAATCGTTTTTCATATACCAATCGGCGCCCCGTTTCGGTAATAACAATATCGTCTTCGAGGCGAATACCGCCGAAATCCAGATACTTTTTCACTTCCTCGAAACGGATGAAATCGGCATTAATTTTCTCTTTCTCCCATTTTTCGATCAGTTGCGGAACAAAATAGACGCCCGGCTCCACGGTTAACACATGCCCCGGTTCCAAGCGTTTGCCGAAACGGAGGCTGCGGTAGCCGAACAAGGTATCCCGTTGGATTTCATCGTCGTAGCCGACCAGAGTTTCGCCCAGATCTTCCATGTCGTGCACATCCAATCCCATAGCATGGCCTAAGCCGTGGGGCATGAACAGGGCGGGGGCGCCGGCATTCAACGCTTCTTCCGTATCGCCTTTCGTCAATCCCAAATCGCGCAAGCCTTCAAAAATGATTTTGTATGCATTGCGATGTACGCTTTTGTAGGTAACGCCCGGCTTGGCCATGGCAATAGAATCGTTAAGCGCCTTCAAAACAATATTGTGAATCGCTTTTTGCCGTTGCGAATAGTCGCCGCCTACCGCCGTTGTTCGCGTAAAATCCGAGGCATAATAATTGAGATTTTCTGCGCCGGCGTCGCACAACATCAGTCGGCCGGAGGACAGAATACCGCTGTGGTCGTGATTGTGAAGCGTTTGCCCGTTCATCGACAAGATAGAAGGAAACGAAACCCGCGTTCCCCGCGAAATAGCTAATCCTTCGATCATTCCGGCAATTTCCCTTTCCGAAACGCCCGGTTGACACATTTTCATGGCTACGATGTGCATGGCATAACCCGTTTCGCCGGCGTTCGCCAATTCGGACAGCTCTTCCTCCGATTTGATCAGGCGCATTTGAATAACGGCCTTGGTCAGCTCCGGCGAATAGCCGGCAAGAATTTCGTCCGGTTTTTTGTTGAGCAGTTCGCACAATATCATTTGATTGCGGTAGCGGTAGGGTTTTAAGTAATGAAGGGGGCGCTTGGCGTCGATCAGGGAGGCGAGACGATCGAAAGGCAGAACCGTTTCGACGCCGATTTGCGCGGCGCGTTCTTTCAACGAAGGCAAATTCCCCATCCAGATAATGTCGTCGATCGTCAATTCGTTGCCCAGCAGGTATTCTCTATCCTGATCGATATCCAGCACATACGCCAAATCGGGCGTATCTAATCCGACATAGT
>JAITAH010000207.1 GCA_031284225.1 Dysgonamonadaceae bacterium
ACTTTTACGAATAACTTGAAGTCATCTAAATCCAATTCAGTCCCTTCCGTCAAGTCCGCCAATACAATATTATTTGCAAGCACTTGATTTGCGATATATTGATTGTATTCTTCAACGACCTCATTAATCCGGTCATCCGATTGAATGATCACATGAATTTTATCTACTATTTCAAAGCCGTTGGATTTGCGGATGTTTTGAATCCGGTTGACCAGTTCGCGGGCAATCCCTTCTTTCTTCAATTCATCGGTGACGGTAATATCTAAAGCAACAGTCAATTTTCCATCATTGGCAACCAACCAACCGGGAATATCTTCCGAAATGATTTCCACGTCTTCTGTTCTAATCTCAGCAACCTGACCGGCAACAGGAATTTCCAATCGTCCGGCTTGTTCTAATTGAGAAATAGTTTCCTGCGGCAATCCGGCAATTGCATTGGCCAATTCTTTCATTATTTTTCCATAACGCGGACCTAATTTCTTGAAATCCGGTTTGATTTTCTTCACTAAAATTCCGGCGGCGTTATCTACATAATGTATTTCTTTGACGTTTACCTCATTCAATATCAATCCTTGAACAGCTTCTATCGCTCCTTTCCTGCAATCGTCCAAAACAGGAATCATAATAGACGATAAGGGCTGGCGAACTTTAATATTTACTTTTCTGCGTAACGCCAGTACCATAGAAGAAATAGCTTGTGCAATCTGCATTCGTTCTTCCAAATCTTTATCAATCCATGTATCATTCGCTACCGGAAAATCGGCAAGATGGACCGAAAAAGGTACGTCATGTTTCGTGCATCCGGACGTCAAATCGAGATACAGTTTATCGGCATAAAACGGTGCAATCGGAGCCATCAGCAAAGAAACGGTTTTCAAACAAGTATATAACGTTTGATAAGCCGAAAGTTTATCGACATTCATTTCACCTCCCCAAAAACGTTTCCGGTTCAAACGTACATACCAATTACTCAAATTATCATTTACGAAATCGTTGATTGCCCTGCCCGCTTTAGTGGGTTCGTATGAAGCATAACACTCATCTACGTCTTTTATCAATGTATTCAGCAAAGAAAGTATCCAACGGTCAATTTCAGGACGTTCTTCCAAAGGGAGATCCGGTTCTTTGTACTCAAATCCATCTACATTAGCATATAATGCAAAAAAGGAATATGTATTGTAAAGCGTCCCAAAAAATTTACGACGCACTTCTTCGATTCCTTCCGGATCAAATTTCAAATTATCCCAAGGCGAAGCATTGGTAACCATGTACCAGCGTAACGGATCGGAACCGTGAACGGCAATTGTTTCAAACGGATCAACACCGTTACCTAAACGCTTGGACATTTTGTTTCCGTTCTTATCCAAGACCAATCCTGTAGAAACGACATTTTTAAATGCGACACTGTCGGCTATCATCGTTGCAATCGCATGTAACGTAAAAAACCAACCGCGCGTTTGATCTACTCCTTCGGAAATAAAATCGGCAGGAAAAGAAATACCCTTACCCAAATCTTCCCCATGAAAGAAACCAAGTCCATTCTGGGCAAACGGCATTGCACCCGAATCAAACCACACGTCAATCAAATCCGTTTCTCGTTTCATCGGTTTTCCGCTTTCTGAAACCAACAGTATATTATCTACATACGGACGGTGCAGGTCGATATTCTCCTGTGCATAGTTTTCATCGGTGTAAACACCCGGTTTGAAGTTTTTATACGGATTTTCCGGCATAAAACCGGCCGCTACCGCTTTATTGATTTCATCGATTAATTCTGCCACCGACCCGATACATTTCTCTTCTGTTCCATCTTCGGTACGCCATATCGGTAAAGGAGTTCCCCAATAACGGCTCCGGCTTAAATTCCAATCCTGAAGATTTTCCAGCCATTTACCGAACCGGCCCGTACCGGTAGATTGCGGTTTCCAATTGATGGTATTGTTCAACTCAATCATACGGTCTTTGACCGCTGTTGTCCGAATAAACCAACTGTCTAAAGGATAATATAATACCGGTTTGTCGGTACGCCAACAATGCGGATAATTATGAATGTGTTTCTCAATTTTAAACGCGCGGTTTTGCTGTTTCAACATCACGCAAAGGTCAATATCCAATGTAGTATCCGAGTCGGAAGTTTCCTTTAGAGGTTCATAATAGGCATTTTTTACAAAACGTCCTGCATATTCAGCATAAAGAGAAACACTGACAGACGTTTTCACGAATTGTTCATCCAAATCCTCCAACCGAAAGAATTTTCCGGTTTGATCTACCATTGGACGGCGATTTCCGTCTTTATCCGTCATCATCAACGGAGGAATATTATTCGCTTTAGCCACCCGGTCGTCATCTGCACCGAAAGTAGGCGCAATATGCACAATTCCCGTACCGTCTTCAGTCGTCACAAAATCGCCGGTAATTACACGGAACGCGCCTTTACCCGGATCGACCCAAGGTATCAATTGTTCGTATTCTATTCCGGACAATTCTTCTCCTTTCCATGAACCTGCAATTTTGAAAGGAATAAGTTTATCGCCCGGCTTGTAATCTTCCAATGCGACATCTTTTGCTTTTTCGTTGAAATGAGTGAAAAGCAAATCTTTCGCCATCACGACCGTAATGGGTTTTCCGGTATAAGGATTGTAAGACCGAATTGCTACATATTCGATTTGAGGTCCTACACAAAGCGCTGTATTGGAAGGCAAAGTCCATGGAGTAGTAGTCCATGCAAGGAAAAAAGCTTCTCCAAAACCGGACATTTGCGGAAGCGGATTCACTATTTTGAATTGGGCGGTGCATGTCGTATCTTTTACATCGCGATAACACCCCGGTTGATTCAGTTCATGCGTACTCAATCCTGTTCCCGCTGCCGGCGAATACGGTTGAATAGTATAGCCTTTATACAATAACCCTTTATTATATAATTCTTTAAGCAACCACCAAAGCGTTTCGATATACCGGTTTTCATACGTGATATACGGATTGTCCATATCTACCCAATATCCCATTTTGAGAGTCAAATCTTCCCATTCTTTCGTGTATTTCATCACTGCTTTCCGGCAGGCGGCATTGTATTCTTCTACGGAAATCTTTTTCCCGATGTCTTCTTTCGTAATACCCAAAGCTTTTTCAACACCCAGTTCTACCGGCAGTCCGTGCGTATCCCATCCGGCTTTCCGGTTCACCAAAAAACCCTTCATGGTTTTGTATCGACAGAAAATATCCTTGATGCTTCGTGCAATAACGTGATGAATACCCGGCATACCATTCGCCGAAGGCGGCCCTTCATAGAACACGAAAGAAGGCGCTCCTTCTCTGATTTCCAAACTTTTATGAAAAACTTCCTTTTCTTCCCACCGTTTCAATATTTCCCGATTGATTTCCGATAGATCTAATTTGTTGTATTCGGCAAATTTTTTACTCATAAATCAGTATGATTATAAACAAAATTCTAAAAATAAGGCACAAAGGTAATGATTTTTACGGATATAAAAGAAAATGTTGTTTGTGTAAACTGTCGCAAATTCAACACCCGGATGTAACGGATACCTAAAACCCGCAATCTCCGTGCAACTCTGTGTCTTCTCTTTGTTGTAAATTACATAGAGAAAACACAGAGAATCACAGAGTTATAATTAAGATATAATTTGGACGAGAAACCAGTCTCGTATTAATTTATTCTTCCCAAGCTAACTTAGGCGTGCGTCCGGGAGCATGTTTGAAAGCGCCGCCGAGTTCGGCTGCAAAAGCGGCCGACTGGCTGTGATCGGGCGTGTAGAGGGCGTCTTCTTTCATGGTGGGATTAGCAGTAACCAGTTTATCTACAAGGTTTGCTTTTTGCGTTGCGTTGGCCCAACCAATCAAACGGTTTGTAGGAACATCATCCAATATAAGTGCATCCGGTTTAGTATAAACATTGGTAGCAATTATATTCGTAAGTTCCGGTTCACCATTTTGAATCACACCTAAAATCGTTCCATATCTATTGTGTTTATTGGTGCCGACAATATCAGCGAAATTGTAACAATTGTTGAGATCAAGTGTATGCATTATTAAGGATGCATTTCTCATATTACCTACAATTGCAGCGGTATAACCATCGGCAAGATCTGTTATTGTTCCTGTATTATATACATTTTTGATAGTCACAGTTCCGCCATCAGAGGCCGATACAATAGATACTACTATACCTGCAACCATACCGGTTGAAGCGGTTAGATTCCCTGTGTTATAGCAGTTTTCTATTCTGCTATTGGAAGCGGCTGTTCCGACAAGACCACCGGCGCCACGCAATGAACTAATGTTTGCAGTGTTAAAACAATTAGTCATTTTTGATTCACTCATGTCGTTAACTAAACCTCCACCACCACCGTTTTCACATATTGATGAACCTCCTTTTCTTCCGAGATTTTTAATTTCGCCATAAGCGATACCGGAAAAGATTCCTGCACCTACACCATTAATAACCAGATCTTTGATGACATGGCCAAGACCATCAAAACTACCATAAAATGTACCGCCCACTAAACACTGAGTCACAGTGTTGTCTTCTGTAAAATCAAGATTGGTAGTC
>JAITAH010000240.1 GCA_031284225.1 Dysgonamonadaceae bacterium
CAGACGCAGGACTTACACGGTGGTATCAAAAAGAAGTGTCTCAATCAAGGGATTTACTCCTTGTTGACAACTTCAACAATTTACAACTTACCGGCCCGGGGAAACTGTATATAGACAGGAAGGTAACCATTTCCGGTAAAGGCAGCGTTTGTTTGGAAGTCCCTGCTTCTTTGGAAGAAAAAAATCCGACAAACCGGAGTTACGCTACGCCCCAAGTTCTTCTCCCCTTAAACCGAGAAGACTTACGCAATTATAACCGGTTCTCAGCATGGGTTTATGTCGATGCGCCGGGTGTTTATCTTGTCTTCGGAGGTTTTGCGCTTCACAATGACGGCGAAAAAATTATGCCGACTCCCGGCCGTTTTGAGGGGCAGCATTTTGAAACATTTACACCCGGCAAATGGCAACGCATAGTATGGGAAATACCGGATTTATACCGTGATTGCGTTACCGGTTTCTCATTTTGCATTTTATTGGCAGGAGAACCTACCGGAGCCTCTAATCAAATGAAAATGTATGTAGACGACATGCGCATAGATAAAGTAGATGCCGAAAACAGTCGGGGTTTTAACTTACGTAAAAATGCCATAGCCTATAGTCACAGCGGATATAAATTGGGTTCGAAAAAGCAGGCGTTGGTGCAAAATGTACAGGCGAACTTTTTCAAAATCTACAATCATGCGAGCGGGGCATTGGCTTTTGAGGGGAAAGGAAGCCCGATGAAAGACGGATTTGCCGTTTTGGACTTCAGCCCACTGGACGTACCCGGACAATATACGATTCACATAGATAATTTGGTTTCTAAACCCTTTGTTATCGGGGATAACGCTTACCTTTCTACCGCCTGGCGGACGTTGAATTTTTTCTATGCCGAACGTTGCGGATATGACCTGCCGGGTATTCACCAAGAATGTCATCAAGATGTACTTTGCATGCATCCCGACGGACGAACAATCAGCGTAGCCGGCGGATGGCATGACGCCGGAGATATGACGCAGGGAATAGGAAATACGGCGGAAGCCGGAATCGCTATGCTGGAATTAGCCGGCGCGGTAAAAAATAAAGATAAAATCCTTTATGAACGACTGCTGGAAGAGGCACGTTGGGGCTTAAACTGGACTATGCGTACCCGCTTCGGCGACGGTTACCGGCATGGCGGACTTATTATCGGCATCTGGACAAAAAACATACGCGGGGATAAGGACGATATGCAAGCTACAGCGCGAAATACTCCGTCCGACAACCTGATTGCCGCAACTTATTGCTCCATGGCAGTGCCTTATTTTAAGACCATTGACTCCGTCTTTGCACGATGGTGCTACAACTGTGCAAAAGAAGATTTTCTGTTTGCCGTAGATAAAATGGGAAAAAATGAACAGTCCGCTAAAAGCGTTGAACTGTCAGCACTGGCAACCGTTACGGCGATGCATCTCTATCGTATGACAAACGACACTAACTATCTGGATTGGGCTGCCAAGTTTGCAAAAACAGTAATGAGTTGCCAACAAGTGGAAAGGGAAAAAAGCTGGAATATTCCATTAAGGGGGTTTTTCTACGAAACAACGGAGCAACGTAGAGCTTTAGCTTATTATCACCAAAGCAAGGAACATTTGATGGTACAAGGGTTGGCTATGCTGCTGACAACCGCCCCAAATCATGCCGACGCATCTTTGTGGAAAGAAGCATGTTTGGCATACGCCGATTATCTTCACGGCATAGCGCCTGTAATGCAACCGTATGGTATTCTTCCAAGCGCTGTTTATGAATTGGATAATACGGATTATTCCAACTTATACCACGAGGGAGAGCAGGTAGGGCTTCCTACGATTGAGGAGTATAATATGCAAGTAAAAAATGGCATACAACTATCAGAAACCCATTACCTGCGCCGTTTTCCGGTCGCTTACCAGTTCCGCGGCTTTCATGCCGTTATTATGGGAAAAGCGAAAGCCGCCTTTATTCTCTCAACCCTTTTCAATGATAAAGAATTAAAAGATATAGCTACAAGACAACTGGAATACATCATCGGATACAATCCTTTCGCTATGAGTACTATTTATGGAGACGGGTATGACTATCCGCCGCTCTACGGCGCTTATGCCGGCAATGTGGTCGGCGCTGTTCCCGTAGGTATTGAAACTTTTGAAAATGATGATGAACCTTATTTCCCCATGCAAAATAATTGTACCTATAAGGAAGTCTGGACACACACCACCGCCAGAGTTATGTGGTTATTAGCCGAACTGTTTAGGGACTAAAATTTTAGCAGGTGAATAACTCGTGGCCTCCACCGAACATTAATGCAAGTTTAACAGAAAATAAACTTTTTGTGAAAGAATTTCTACCTCTTAATGAAAAATATGCCCTAAACTTGCAACAAAATTTTTAATGTAATATTTTTTTTACACACCATGATGAAAAACCGACTATTATTATTGTTTCCGGTACTCGCCCTTTGCTTTTGCTGCCTGCCGACAAAAGCAGAAACATCTTTTAAGGCGCTTGTACTTACCGAACGTGGCGGGCAGCACGGAAGTTTCACGGATGCGGCGTTGAAATGGCTGGAAGAAAAAGCAAAAGAATTGAATTTTGAATGGACGGAAATCAACAACACTAAACCTATCAACGAAGAATATCTCTCCACATTCAAACTCATCATTCAACTGGATTATCCTCCCTACGGATGGACGAAAGAGGCCGAGCAAGCCTTTATTAAATATATAGATGAAGGGCGCGGCGGCTGGATTGGTTTTCATCACGCTACGCTGTTGGGCGAATTTGACGGATTTCCTTTGTGGCACTGGTTTTCAGACTTTATGGGTGGCATCCGGTTTCAAAATTATATTGTCCAAAAAGCAGCGGGAACCGTTCGTATAGAAGCGCCGGAACATCCGGTGATGAAAGGCGTGCGCCAATCGTTTACCATTCCCGACGACGAATGGTACACGTTCGACCGGAATCCCCGTCCCAATGTGCAAGTATTAGCCAATGTCGATGAGTCAAGTTACCGTCCGGCTTCGGATATAAAAATGGGCGACCATCCGGTGATATGGACTAATCCGCATAAACCCGCCCGCAATGTTTATTTCCTCATCGGGCATAGCGGGTTGCTATTTAATTCAAAAGATTTCACAACCATGTTCTCCAATGCTATCCAGTGGGCGTCGGGCGAAGCGGATACGAAAAACGCCTATCCGGCAAAATATGCAAAAGCGCCCCGTTTTAAGGCATTGGTTTATTACAGTGAACAGGAAGAAGAAGCCCATGTAACCTTTGCCAAACAGGGTGTGGAATTTTTCCGCCGGCTGAATTACGGCGACGGATATTCACTGGAAGTTACTACGAACCTGTCGCAATATCCTTACGACAAACTCAAAGAATATGATGTGGTAGTTATGCTTAATGCTTCGCCTTCCGTCAAGGAACAGCGTGAAGCGTTTGAAAAATATATGGAAAACGGCGGCGGGTGGATGGGATTTCACGCTGCCGCTTACAACGACAAAAATACCCGGTGGCCATGGTTAGTCGAGTTTCTGGGAGGCGGCGTATTTTCCTGCAACAACTGGCCGCCGCAACCTGTGAAATTGACCATTGATAAAGCGGCGCATCCTGTTACAAAAAACCTGCCGGCCACGTTTATCGCTCCCGAAAGCGAATGGTACCAATGGAAGCCCAGCCCAAGGGAAAATAAGAATATAGAAATATTGGTATCCCTTTCACCGGACAATTATCCGGTGGGTATAAAAGACGTCGTCAATTTCGGTGATTTTCCTGTTGCCTGGACAAACAAGAACTACCGCATGATTTACCTGAATATGGGGCATGGCGATGACGAATTTACGGACGCTACCCAAAAACTTTTATTTGTTAATGCTTTCCGCTGGGTTCTCAGTAGTAATAAAAAAGGAGACCCTTTCAAAAAATAATTAACAACAAACTAAACCATTAAAATGTATGAAAAGTAAAAAAATTCAATGTTGGTACAAGATTTTTCTTGTTACGCTTTTACTCATCCCGGGC